>JBDRNN010000061.1:0-20816 GCA_043811145.1 Candidatus Bathyarchaeota archaeon | reverse complement strand
CAGATCAGATACAAAGATTATTCACATTTAGAAATTAGCCTAAAACAACTATTGAACAAGTTACAGGAAATTTCAAAAAATAAGAGAGAATATATCGTAAATCTAAAACCAATTATTGAAAAACAAATTGAAATATTAACTATTTTTTATTATACAAAAGCTTTAGTCATTAAAAACTTTTCAAGCAGAATACTTGATTTAAAAAGAATTGGCTCTACAATGATAGCTGTAGTTGATAAGGGAGAACCTGATGGAATTAGAAAAGGCATGATTTTCGAGGTGTATGAATTAATAAAAGCAAAAGTTCAACCCATAGAAAAAAATATTGGCGGTTTAATTATTACTCATCCACAAGATAAAATTTCACAAGCACAACCCAATCCAAGAAATATGTTTGAAAGTTATGCGCCTGGACCACCCCCCAACAATATCGTGAAGCCATTTTTGCCTGAAGAATACCGTAGGAGATCGAAAAATGAAATTGAAGAACACATCGATATATTAAAGACAATAAGGAAATATTACTACTAGAGTAGGATTAACAATGTCCAAATTATTGAAAGGCAAAATAGCAAGGATATTAACACCTCACAGCGTTGTAATTACAGTTGGCCGCATTCATGGTGCAAGAGAAGGAATGAAATTCATAATTTACGAAGAAGGTGAAATGATAACTGATCCGGATACCTTTGCAGAAATTGAACGACTTGAACTAGTAAAAGGCAGGGTAGAAGTAACTAACGTTCAAGAAAAAGTCTCAATAGCCGAAAGTTTTCACATCGAAAAAAAAGTGTATGACCCAATGTATATCACAACCTTGAAAATGTTCCAACCTACTGAGAGAGAGGTCGTGGTGAAAGATAAATTAGTTGAAAACGAAATTCAACCACCAAAAATTCCTCCAGTTAAAGAGGGAAATTTAGTAAGGCAGATTGAACAAACATAGAATACGGCTTAAATTGATGGAAAACTGTATGAACTAAAATCTTTTTAGCATGTTATACAGCATAGACCGATAGTAGGTATCTCATTCCAACATTAGATAGCCTATCCGGTCATATTATGCCAAGAATAAGATTATTAGATAATACATGGAACATTATTCTTAGTATAAATTATGGCACGCCCAAATTTTTGGCAAGGTTTAGAAACAACAGGATATCCATTTGAGATAAAGGTAGCTGAGGCGCTAGAACGAGCGAAATGGAAATTTATAATCGATTATCCATGTGCTGTTACGCCTAGTTATGCAAACCTTCCTGTGGAGGAGACTGCGATAGACTTCAAAGCATGGCAAGGATCCCTTTTCGCTCTAATCGAGGCAAGACGAGCTGCAAATTGCGAATGGACCTTCTTCAGAAAAGCGCGTAGTGAAAGTTTCTTTATTCTATCCCATCATAATGAATCTCAACGAAGAACAAACCACGAGTTCCATCTTCGTATGAACACACGTAAAGATGTAAGTTGGACACATTCCCAAAGTGTAATCCGTTTTCAATCTCACAGAGGAATTTATTCTAATTCAATCTCAGTTAATAGTAGAGGAAATAGCAAGGATGGCAAAGAGGATCAACGAGCCAATAATAGCGAAATACGGAAAGGAGCAAAACAAGCAAGCATAGCAACGATAGGAATAATAAATGATGATTACGCATTCATGCGAGATGCAACTTCTGTTTCTCACTCGCCTGGAACAGGTCGTCTATATTTTCCCGTAATTGTTACAGCAGGAAAAATTTCAGTTTTAGACATCTCATCCAATCAAATTGATAAAGATGGAAAGCTTCCAGACTGGGAGAGCATTAACCGTAAGGAAGAACCTTGGGTGATTTATCGCTATAGCCTACCTAGGTCCCTTTGGTTACCTATATTTTTCCCTCAGAATATCATTGATAACCATGAATTGCTTGATAAACACCGCAAATTGGATATTTGCGTCGTAAACATTATGCATTTAGAAAAATTCCTTGCAGAGATGAAAGATATAGTTGAATGATAGAAATTATGATTTTTTAAAATACAAAAGTCTATTCTGACGCTATCTCTCGCGAACAATTTTTGGATTAAACTTTTCTGGGAAAAGTTTATGATGGGCCCGTCCGGATTTGAACCGGAGACCACTCCCCGAAGAAAGCATCAAAACACTTTCTCCTACAGGTTATGAGCCTCAACACCTAAACGATTCTGTCGCTCTTTCAGTTAATGATGTTAAGACCTGACTGAGCTACGGGCCCCCACCCACAAAATAACGAAAGCCCCATAATCATTAAAAATCTTTTTGCCACTAAAACAATACTAAACAAGATGAAGAAAAATGGTTAAAAAACAAAAACCGCCCACAAAAATAACACCAATTATTAAGATGGCGAAAGACCTACACGGTCACCTCGGACCCTTCCTCACCCTAGGAGTGAGAATGAGCACAATTGCACTAAAAAAACTCAAAACAAAAAAGGCGACCCCAAACTAACCGTAACCACCGGCCTAACCTACACCACCCCAACATCCTGCATATTGGATGGTATACAAACAGCAACCAGCTGCACGTTCGGAAACAAACGACTAAACGTGGTCATATCAGAAACAATATACTCCACATTTAGGATGGAGAAAAAAACTCTAACCATAAGCTTGAAACCTGAACTCCTAAAACTAATCAAACAAAAACTGCAGGGAAGCTCTGACAAGAAAAAGGCAGAGAAGCTAGCACATTCCATAGCCGCAATGCCCGATGAAAAACTATTCACCATCCAAGAATCCAGCCAAACAAAAAAGAAACGTTGAAATCTTCCCCCAAAAAACTTGGCAAAACCTATTAATAACCGGTTATTATTCTTCTCCTAATCATGAAGCTGATCAAAGAGACAAAATCAATCTGCCCCGAATGCTTCACCGTAATAGACGCTCAAATATTCCAGGACGAAGAAAACAGGGTAATGATGAAGAAAACCTGCCCTAAACACGGATATTACGAAGACACATACTGGTCCGACTACGACCTATACACCAAAGCAGACAAATTCGCCCTAGTTGGAACCGGCTTAACCAACCCCCGAACCAAACGCACCACCAAAGGTTGCCCCTTCGACTGCGGAATCTGCAACGGACACAAGTCCCACACAGCCCTCGCAATCATCGACGTCACCAACCGCTGCAATTTGAGATGCCCGATATGTTTCGCTAACGCTCAAGCCGCAGGCTACGTCTACGAACCCACAACCGACGAAATCAAAAAAATCATCGACAATTTCTTAAGCAACAAACCAGTCAAACCACCCGGACTACAATTCAGCGGAGGAGAACCAACCCTCCGAGACGACCTACCCGAGCTAGTTGAATATGCAGACAAAGCCGGTTTCAGACATATTGAAATAAACACAAACGGCATCCGAATCGCAAACTCAATCGACTACTGCAAAAGACTGTTAGATGCCGGAGCAAACGCCATATACCTTCAATTTGATGGCGTAACTCGCGACCCATACATGGTTACCCGAGGAGTCGACCTACTTGCAACAAAACTCAAAGTAATTGAGAACTGCCGGAAACTAGATTATGATGCTGTTGTTCTCGTTCCAACTATCGTTAAAGGCGTGAACGACCATCAAATAGGAGACATCGTCAAATTTGCCGCAGCAAACTCAGACGTGATTCGATGTATAAACTTTCAACCAGTCTCCATCACCGGAAGAATCGACCAGAAACAACGTAACGAAATGAGAATCACCATCCCCGACTGCATGAAAATAATCGAAAAACAGACTGAAGGACAGATAAAGGCTAGCGATTTCTATCCAGTTCCGTTTGTTGTTCCGATGTCACAGGCAATTGGAAGCCTAAAAGGCCACTCTTACGTTGAATTCACCACCCACCAACACTGCGGTATGGCAACCTATATTTTAATCAAAGACAACGGCAAGAAAATGGTTCCGATAACCAAGTACGGCAACATCGAGAAATTTATGGAATCTATGAAAAAAGTCAACAAAGCAGCCAAAGCGGGAGAGAAAACTAAAGCCAAAATAGCGATGCTTGGCGCACTCAGATATGTCAAATGGGGATTACTCCGCAAACTCATTTTAGGCGTCCTAAAAACTGGCTCTTACAAGTCCCTGGCAGACGTCCACTACAAAATGATCATGATCGGAATGATGCACTTCATGGACCCATATAACTTTGACCTAGAACGTATCGAAAGATGCACCATACACTACGGCTTACCTAACGGAACAATAATTCCCTTCTGCACTATGAACTCAATCCACAGACCACGAATCGAAAAACAATTCTCAGTTCCAATTAAAAAGTACAGAGGAAAACTTACTAAGACTGTAGAAGTGGCCCCCACAACAAAAGCTTAGCTGCTCAAATCATCTGCTTCCATTTTCTGTAAAGCTTATGCTTAATCTTAAACTGATCCAACACCTTACCAACAATATAATCTACAAGATCATCTAACGTCTTCGGCTTGTGATAAAAAGCAGGCATCGCAGGCAAGATTGTGGCTCCAGCCACTGCAAGCTTCGACATATTTTCCAGATGAATAAGATTCAGAGGAGTCTCTCTGGCCACAAGCACCAGCTTTCGACCTTCCTTAAGAGAAACATCAGCAGTTCTAAGCAACAAATTTTGACTGTACCCTCCAGCAATCCCAGCCAACGTCTTCATGCTACAGGGTGCGATCACCATACCATCACTATCGAAACTGCCACTGGCAATAGGTGCAGCTAAATCAGTCAACTCATAGCTGTGCGTCGCATACGATTTTACTTTCTCAACACTTGTACCGTTTTCAATTTCAATTATTTTTTTAGTCCATTTACTCATAACCAAATGTGACTCGATCTTCAACTCTCGCAGAGACTTTAGAAGCCTTATTCCATAGACAGAGCCAGATGCACCGCTCATGCCAACAATCAGGCGAATTTCTATTTCCTCCAACTATCCCATCCATTACACTTAATGCGGGGATATAAGCGATTTTAATAAAGGTTAACAGTACGACAAAAAATGTCAAGTTCAGCTTTACTGGTCGTTACTCTATTTTTTATCCAGATTGTGGTTATTAGTCTCGGAAACATGAAGTAGCTTAACCAATTTCGGATCGTTGGGTAACTTCCAGTGCACCGGCTCTACCTTAATCACATCACCCGACTCAACATCAATATAGGAGACAAGCATCGGATGCGAGTTTCCAGTTTCTGCCGTAACTGGAATCAACTTAACGACCATCAAAGGTTTCTTTGGAAGGTCACCATAGGCAAATGGACATTTTCCCCTCACATCACTGCAAGTCTGGGAATCCCACACATCTAATGTAACATTGAGTTTGGGAAACTCAGATAGGAAAGCTCTCGCAGCAGAGGTGCTCTTTGCTGTTCGAATTGCTATTCGCGGAGTAACTGCTTGCTTTTTGTTTTTGTTAGAGGACTGAACCATAAAGGATTCTCTTCTCTAGGTTAGCGCGTGCACCGGAATATAAACATTATTGAAAAGATCACGGGTTCAGAAGCTTTTTATATAATAATTTTGAGCTTAGGAGAAAAATAACCCCCAAGCGGGTACAGCACACAACGCAAGCATAACAAACAACCCGACTCCATACCAAATTCTCCAAGGAGACACTCTGGAAACATCATCCAACGGCCTAGCTTCTTTATGGGAAAAAACTAGAAAAAGCATCAAGATAGCCATAGCGTACCAACCCAATGCAAAAGTTATACCCACCCCTAAAAAGGAGATAATATGGTGAACTCTAAAACCCAAAATAGCTCTAGTTAAATGTCCACCATCCAAAGCCCCAACAGGCATCAAATTCAACATCGTCACCAACATTCCAACCCAGGCTGCAAAAGCAACAGGATGAAACAGCAAAACCTCACCTGAAGACAGCTGATGCCCAACAAACTGCTCCAACAGGATATAGAGCAGGGGCAGGGGTAGGTAGGGTGTTCCAGCAGGCACTGCACTCAGGGGAACCACGAAAGACCACTGAAGACCTAAAATCGCAACAGGGATAAGAGCAATAAAGCCCCCGATTGGGCCTGCAGCTCCAATATCGAAAAGAGCATCTCTGTGTGGACTCAGAGCCTTTGTTCTTATAAGGGCGCCGAAAGTTCCGATTAAAAAGGGGATGGGAATAAAGTAGGGCCACGTTGCTGCCACTCCACACCGATTAGCCATAATTTTATGGCTCAGCTCATGGATACCCAAGATTCCCATTATAGCTGCAGAGAAGGTTAATGCACCAAACCATGGAGATTTCATCAAACCCATCTCCACCAAACCAATCGACATCTGATACCCAACAAAGGTTGTTGTAGCAATAGTTGCAAATAACAGGATTAAGTTCCAAATCACCCGGCTTGGACGTACCGGAGGACTTCTACTGATGGTTAAAATAATCTTACCATGTTGCCTTCTCATGAGACCAATATAGCCGATATTTTTTAGCTCATCAATAACTTTCGAAAACTTCAGCTTTAACTGTTCAACAGGACTTAGAGAAAATATAAGCTGCTCATTCTCCATCCATGCCTCTTCCACCAATAACTCCCGATCTACAAATCCTCGAATCTTCTCCACATCATAGAAAACAGAGGACTGAGGTACTCTTACAGGAGCACCACAGTTATGACAGAATAATGAATCGGGAAGTAATTCTTCACCACAACGTGAGCAATGTGACAATTTTATTACACTAAATGAAAAAACTTGATGAGAAATAAATCTTTTTCAAAAAACGAAAATTAAGGCATCCCCGACCTAGCTCGTTTTCGTTCTCCCTCTAGAGAATCCAACAACTTAACGATATCAGGGTCTTTTATTTGTGATCGTATATTAAGCCAGAATTCATCGAGGCTTTTGCTGCCAGAAGCTTGTTCCTCATATTCCAATGCCTGAATAATCATCTCTAACTTTTCAAGCTCTCTTGCCAATATTGATTCCGAAGACCTATGCTCTTGAGACTCGACCCAAATTTTAAGATACTTGTCACTTAACGATGTGGGAAGTTTTCCCAAAATCTTTCGAATAGCTGCTTCATTGTCTTCACGAACACGAGAGTCTCCAAGCGTCATTTGTTCATCAGGCGTCAAATCTCCAGTTATAGTCTCAGCTAGATCGTCCAGCAATGCCATTCGAATCATTTTATCACTGTCTAGACCCTTCAGGTCGCCAAGAATCATGCATAAAACTGCGGAACGATACATATGATCTGCAACAGATTCAGCGGGACTTATTCCGCTCTTCACCCATCCTGTTCGGGGAATTCTCTTTGCCTGGCCGACTATTTTCATGAATTCCAATATGGTCAGCTTTATCACCATCCTAAATTCTGTATTCATGTTGAGCATAAAAAATTTTAACTGATAGCTATAATTGAGGTGTCTATATAGTAAAGGATGAATGGGGCCCAATTTAAGTTTGAAGAACATCTCTGAAACTCCTGATAAAGCATCAACTGAAGGATACCTAAAAAGTGTGCTTGAAAAGTCTCCAGGGTTAGTAAAAAGGATTACTGATTCTTTTCCTGATTCTATCGTAATTACTGATTTAAATGGAAACATATTTGACTGCAACAAAGCCACCTGGGTTGAATATGGAGCATCCGCGAAGAAAGAACTTATTGGCAAGAACATGTTGGATTTTGTTGCTCCAAGAGACTTGCAGAGAGCAATAGAAAATCTGGAGAAAACACTAAAGGAAGGCTACATACGGAATTTTGAAGTTACTCTCATAGATATAAAAGGTTGCGAAAGGCTAATAGAACTTTCCGGCACTGTTATCAAAAATCCATCAGGCAGCCCCTTATTCCTCGTATGCATAGGAAGAGACATCAGTGAACGTAAAAAGACTGAAATGGTTTTGAGGGAGAGTGAGGAGCGTTATCGAGATCTGTTCGAGAGTGCCAGTGACCTTATTCAGATCGTCTCGTCTGGTTATCGTTTGGTATATGTCAATCGTGCGTGGCGAGAAACTCTTGGATATAGTGAAGAAGAAGTAGCCAATCTTTCGGTATTTGACGTCATACATCCTGATAGTCAAGAATATTGTAAGGAGATTTTCCAACAAGTGATGTCTGGAGAAAATGTTGATAGAATTGAAGCTACATTCGTTACCAAGGATGGCGGAAAGATCATCGTTGAGGGGACAAGCAACGCTAGAATGGTGAACGGGAAGCCAGTTTCAACACGTGGCATTTTCCGCAACGTTACAGAACACAAAAAGGCTGAAGATGAAAATTTGAAGGTTATGTATAAGGTTGCGGAGAGCATCGGTCATGATATTCGGAACCCACTGCAAGCCATACGAAGTGCCACATACCTCCTTATGGAAAATGCGAATAAGAAAGAACGTGATCTGTTTGATTTGATTGACCATAACATAAGCTACTCGGACAGAATCATAACGAACCTCATATATTTCTCCACTCTTTCTCTCCCTGCATTGAGTAAGGTGGATGTTAACTATCTGCTGGAGCAAACATTAATTCAGCTAGTTTTTCCAAAAACTATAAAAATTATTAAAGATTACAGTAAGCTTCCACAAGTCAGCTTGGATAAAAATCAATTTAGCTACGCTTTGAATAATTTGCTTTTAAATGCGGTGCAGTCTATACCTGAAGGGAGTTCAGGTTTACTGACCCTATCCACCATAACAGCGGATAACTTCGTTAACATAGTAATCAAGGATACCGGTGTTGGCATGTCTGAAGAAAACCTGGGAAAGGTATTTGATCCGTTCTTTACCACGAAGTCGAAGGGTTCAGGTCTAGGTCTCCCCGTTGCGAAAAAGATAATTGAAGCTCATCATGGCTCCATCCATGTAGAAAGTGAAGAGGGCAAAGGCACCACTGTCACAATCCAGTTACCCATCTCGCCTCAGTAAAACCACTTCGCACTTTAAACATTTTCCAGAATCTATCCAAGCCTTTAACAATTCGTTTACCTATCTGTCAAGTCTTCGGTATAACCATACAGTCGACATATAGACAAATTATTAGTTTTTGTAGAAGATTAAATCGAAAGCTAAATAAGCTAAAGTTTCGCAGGTGTTATAGAGCTTTCACATGAAGGGTTTGACCAAAACAACGTTTTTACTGGTTCTATTCATTTCAAGCTTTATCGTTTTTCCAGCCTCGATTGTAAGTGGTCAAGAGGAGGGTGTTTCTTTCAATACAACAGTCACAATCTTCAGCGTATCCGTTGATAAAAAAGAGTATTCACCCGGGGAGCTTGTAACTGTTCGTGGTACTGCAGCACCCGACGCTGATGTTTCTGTTGAGGTGAAGAACCCCTCAGGTGTTATAATTTTCAGTCCAGTTGTTAGAGCAGATAGTGAAGGAATCTTCACGTTAAGCTTTAATCTTCCAGGTGCAGCCGCGGAAGGAATCTACATCATTGCAACAAGTTTGGGCGATTCGGCAGCTCGAACCAGCTTCACAGTAGCTGGGGAACCAGTATCACCACCTGTTGGAGGTTGCGTCATTGCAACGTCTACATATGGTTCTGAGTTAGCTCCTGAGGTGCAGTTTCTAAGGACGTTTAGAGAGGAAACAGTCTACTCCACATCCGCAGGAGCCAGCTTCATGGCGGTATTCAACGGTTTCTACTACAGCTGGAGTCCTCCAGTAGCGGCTCAGATTTGGGATAATGGCTTCTTGCAGTCAGCTGGCAGAATTTTAATTTCCCCCCTACTTGGAATTCTCCACGTTTCAACGATGGTTAACTCCGTTTTCAGCTTCAACTCTGAATTAGCTATTGTCTTAACCGGTTTAACCGCTAGCGCATTGATCGGAGCAGTATACTTTATGCCGATTACAACAGGAGCACTGTACGCTGTTAAGCGGAAAAGAAAAACTTTGCCAAAGGCCAATAGGCTTGCGGTACTGCTGGTACCTTTGTCAATAAGTTTGGCACTAATCTATTTGGGAGAAATCGTTTCCTCAGCTCTATTGATGATGGCTGCCACAGGATCCCTTGTAGTATTCACCATAGCCATTGTATCTGGAGTAATCTCTCTCAAAATCCTGCGACATCGCTAAATTGGCCATATGCTGGATAGGCATTTGAATTTTTTTTTATATAATATAAACAACACATAATTATCATATTAGCCGAGGTTTAGTTTTTGGCAGAGAAAAAAGTTCTCACGATGGAAGATTTAGTTAGGCTTCTTCACACAATAATTTTAGCCTACCAGCAGGCAATACGTGGCATTCTAGGACCAAGTGCAGCCGTTTTCATTCATCCAGTTAACAGTATAGTAAACCAAATCCAAGAAAAATTAGACGAACAAATAATTAAAGGTCGAAACATTGACGAGGTCATGAAAAATTATGCTAATCTTTTAATGTCATCCGGATACATCAAAAAAGCCACCGCAGAGAAACTTTCCCCAGATGGGTATCTATTCAAGCTTGAAGGCTGTACCTGCAATAAAAATGGAAAAACACATATGGCGTTGGGGTTGACAAATGCAATATGTCCTTGGGCGATGATCGCGCAAGCAATATACTCAAAATTTACGGGTAAAAAAATAAAGCCAGCGTACACATCATATGAAAAAAATCTAAGTGTAACCGAGGTCACTCATCAAGCAACTGCATCGTCCTAATTCCCAATTTTAACAATCCACCCTTTCTACTTAGATTTTGAATCATGAATCGTTATGAGACAAAATTCGCATTCTGCTTCAAAAAAAATGCTTCACATCAGAGTAATTTTACTGCATTATAGGTAACTGGATTGTGACAGTGGTGCCTTGTCCTTCTTTGCTTTTCAGAGTTATTTTGCCGTGATGGTTTTCAATCACTCTTTTAGCGTTTGCGAGACCTAATCCGGTGCCTTTCGATTTGGTGGTGAAGAACGGGTTAAAAAGTTTCTTAATATTCTCTTGAGATATGCCCACACCAGTATCTGTGACGGTTATCCTGATTTGACTGTCTTTTTGCTCGGTTACGAGTCTCAATTCTCCAGCTTTATGCATAGATTGCAGAGAATTCAAAACTATGTTTTGGAAGACCCGGCTTAACTGGTTTGGATCCACCTTCGCTGGGGCAATTTCACCGAAACTAGTTTTCAATTTTATATGCCTAGTCAAAACAGTCTGAGCTAGGGCTTCTTTAATAAGCATGTTGATGTCCGTTTCACTTATTTTGAGCGTATGTACAGAGAAGTCAGTTAAGTTCTGTAAAATCCTGTCCGAAGCTACTAGGTTGTTATCTATCAAATCAGACATCTCGTATTTATCGCCTATATCATTTTTGATTGCATAGGCAGCATTACGGATCGCCTGCAACAGATTCCTTATATCGTGGACGATGCTCATAGTAACATCACCCATAGATTTGCGCATTTCAGACTCTAACCCAGACTTTCTGAGTTTGATGCATCTGCTTATGGTGTTCATCAGATCCACGTACATGACCTTCTTGTTGGCGGTTTTGTGAACGTACCCGTCTGCACCGAAGTTTAACGCTTGAACGGCTTTTTATTCCCGTTTAATACCTGTAAGTATGATAAATGGAGTAGTGTTGCCCTCTTCTCGAAATTCTTTCAAGAACTGGATGCCATCCTTTCCTTCCAGCTTACACTCTGATATAATCACGTCGAAATGTCTCTTAGAATGCAGTTGAACAGCCTTTTCGGCTGAATTAGCGGTATACACCTTGAAGTTACCCATCTTCTCTAACACCTGCTTCGTAGAAGTCAAGTTGGGTTCGCAATCTAAAAGTAGTATATGAATGCCTATTAAGCCTGAAGTGTTAAACATGCTTATATCTCATAAGTTTGGATAATTAAGATTTATTAATGTTTTTTGACGAATGCCTGGAGCCTTAACTTTTACAAAGGTAAAGTCTGCGCCGTTAGGGTTGAGGAAGTTACTTGATTTCTCGGCACTGTGATCTTAGGTCCGCGGTTGGTTGTTATTTTTCATTCTTCTCTTTCTTCTCCATTTTTTTCAGTTGGTTCTCATACTCAGATAGAAGTTTTTTAAGCTTTTTTCGCTCCTTCTCTATCTTGGCTAATTCTGGGGATATTTCACTATGAGATTTCTCGGGGGGTGCTTCAGTTATTAGCTGAACATTTCGCCAAGGATGAGTTCTAACTAGAAGCTGAGTTACATCAGGTCTGGAGTAGTGACCGAGGCCATCGAACACTGTCTTCGCGGCTTTAATGCTTTTTGCGTAGCAGTCAGCATAAATTATTGTTTCCTTGCCGAAGATTGGCTCAGTGATAATGTTTCCAAATGGATCTACGATGAAGCTTCCTCCAATAGCCCACTTATAATTCATATGTGAACTCTTGGCAAAATCCTTGTAACTTGGTTCAAAGTCCTCTTCTCTTAACAGTCCATTCACATTGATTACAAAAGCACCTGACTCAAATGCGTACTCTCTTGCAGCGAATTCCAGATCACATATTCCTGTTTTTGGAGAACCTTCCACCAATAAAGTTGGACCCAAGCGCCATGTTCCTGGCCAATTTGCTACGTGAAGCTCTTCACCCATTAGCATTTGAGCTGCCCTTACAAGAATAGTGTGATGCTCATAGCAGATCAGAGATCCTACACGACCTACGTTTGTATCATAGACTTTAAGGTCGCTTCCGTCACCACATCCCCAGTAGGCTCGTTCAGTGTAGGTTGGTATCAATTTTCTACGTTTACCCATCACTGTTCCATCTTTACCGAACATGATTTGGGTATTGTAAAGTGTACGGCTGCCTGCAACATTATCCAACTCATTTACACCCATAACACAGTATACGTCAGCTTCTTTGCATGCTTCGCCAATTATGTCTGTATCTTCGCTAGGTATGACAATTGAGTTGTCTTGAAGCCCATCGATCCATGTCATCCACTCTCCCATCGGTGACTCGAAACCACATGTGTAATAAGCTGGATAGGCGGGGAGATAAGTTTCTGAGAAGGCGACAAGTTTAGCTCCTTTTGCACCTGCTTTTTTCATCATCTTAACTGCTTTATCGATTGATTTATCCTTGTTGAACACTATTTGAGAAGCTTGAATAGCTGCAACCCGAACCTTCTCGTTGCCGCCTAAAAGTTTCTTGTTCACTCTGAGAGAAATATCTGTCATAAAATCGCCAATAAACTGTTAATGATGATATTCATCTTATTTAAAAAGCGTTATGATATGATTCCCACTTTCTTTTTATTTCAATTGTTGTTTAGTCACGATTACACAATAGCTTCTAGACAAGTTTTGTATAGCACGTCTCCTTTCTAGACAATTAAATGGAGGGTTAGTAGTTTTGAGAACAAATCCATTATATGTTCTTTTAATTTCCATTCTGCCCCTAATGATCTGTTCAGGCATGGTTTACTCGATACTTGCATTGTATATCTCAGATTTTGGAGCAACAAAAACCCACATTGGATTGATATTTATGGTTGGAGCAGCAGCGGGAGCATTTTTGGCACCTGTTTTTGGAAAACTTTCAGATAAAATAGGTCGCCGCCCTGTTCTAATTTTCTCAACGGCTATTTTTATGGTTGCTTTTTTTCTGTATTCAATTATAGGCAGCTTTGTACATGCGTTTCCAATACAGGCTTTCGAAGGTTTTGCTTGGGCATCGATGGGTGTTACAGTAACAGCTTACGTTGCGGATATTGCTCCTGAGGAGAAAAGAGGTTGGGCGATGGGTATGTATGAACGAACGTGGTTTATAGGCTGGTTAGTCGGACCGGCGTTAGGCGGTTTTTTGGCTGACACGATAGGTTTTCGGTTAACCTTCATCGTAGGGTCCACGCTCATCGCTTTCGGGCTGCTAATGATGATTATGTACGTGAAAGAACCGAAAAAACTGGAAAAAAAGGATACGACGATAGAACAAATTAAACAAAAGCTAGACAAACTGGAAAAAATGTCACCTGAAGATGTGAGACAGCTAATGAAACAAATTGAAACAGTATGTAAACTAAGAGCTAAATTAAAATCTTAGCGCCATCATTTTGGGACTTTTCTATGTGGAGTAAGTTGTAACCATCTTAGCTTCTGTCATCTGGGGTCGGTTTGTATCTAAAATCTTCATGTATGCCTTAAACAGATTCGCAACAGTGTCTCTACCCTCGTATGTTAAACTATAGATTTTCTTTTTTTTGTTGCCAACATTAACAATAAATTTGTCTTTCTCGAGGGTTGTAAGAATAGGATAAACAGTGCCTGGGCTGAATAGAGTGTTATGTTTTTCGTGAATGTTCGAGATGATTCCATAGCCACACAGTGGTTTATCTTGGAGAGCTCTTAGAACTATCAGTTCAAGAAAGTTCCTCACACATTTGTCCTTTGTTGCTCTATCATAAGTCAGAGTAGTCATGCTTTGCCAGATCAACATTTGTAAATTTAGTATTTATACGGTTCTGTTACCAACGGGTAGGTTCGAAGGTAACAAGGTGGAGGTCCCTTCAGAAACCAAATTTTAATAGCCGAGATAACGTAGAATATATGGTTTAAATGGCTTTAACAAAAACCGCTGGAATAATGCTGGTTGTAGGCCTAGTTGCAGGGATAGTGATAGGTTATGGGATTTCTTTCTACCAGTATTCAGCACAACCACAAGTAGCACAGATGCAAAACAGTATCCCAAGTTATGTTGAGATAGAGGGAAGCGTCTCTGTCATCCACAACGTTACGCTCAGCAATGTTGAGGTTGAGGTTGGGCAGCAGTTTAACATCACTCTTGAATCGAACCCAACGACAGGTTACCAATGGCAACTCGCCGAACCCTTGGATGAAAGTATTTTGAACCTGATAGGTTCGGAGTACCAGGCTCCAGAGAACGGGTTAATAGGTGCAGGAGGAGAAGAAATCTGGACATTTGAGGCAGTGGATCAAGGAACGACAGAGATATCTATGGAGTATGTTCGTCCATGGGAAACAGATGTTGCACCAATAAAAGCACGAACATTTGTCATTATTGTCGAATAGTGCTGATTGCAAAGTTACCTAAGATAGCGTAATGGCTACTTTTGGACATCTACTATTTCCAGTTCAAAATCCAATGTTTGACCAGCCAGAGGATGATTAAAATCTACAGTAATTCCATCTTCTCCGATCTTTCTTATGGTGGCTAATCGGGGTTCACCCTGTTCAGACCCTGATTCAATAATGGCACCCTCTTGGATCTGTTCGGAAGGCACATCAATACTATCCCGAGGAAGCTTCTTCAGAAGTTTTTCTCTCCGCTGACCATATGCTCCTTCCGGTGGAATTTTCAAAGATTTTTTTTCTCCTTTTTCAAGTCCAATCACAGCTTCGTCTAATCCCCTAAGAACTTTGCCTTCTCCAACATTAAACTCGATAGGGTCACCATCATATGAGCTGTAAAATATGTCATCTTCAACTTTAACTGTAACATGAACTTTTACATGATTTCCCTTCTCAACAACCAAGATTAAAACCAAGCCGAAAGTATCAAACCCACTTTATATGCTTATGTGCAACACGCCTTTTTCATATAGGTAGACCACAACGTCTAAAAGCCAGATCTCTAAACCTCATTTAGAGCTATGATCCGGTCACAATAAATCATGGAGTTTTTTATGGCAGCTTGTAAACCCCACATGTTTAAGATAGAACCGAAACCTTTCGGTTTTTTCACAAAAATCAATCTTGTTAACCCTCAAACAAAAGAATATGTGTCAATTATTCCAGAATTTGGAGCAAACGTAAATGAGATGGTTCTTAATAAAAATGGGATAAACCATTCAATTCTGGATGGCTCGAAAAGTTATTCTGAGCTGATTAAAAACGAGTGGTTCAAGGGAGCAAAACTAATTCCCTTTCCAAACCGAATAAATAATGGCCAGTACTCTTTTGATGAGAAAAAATACCAATTACCAATAAACTTTCCCCTTCAAAATCATGCGATTCATGGACTGCTCTATGATAAGAAATTCAGAGTGAAGGAAAGAATTGTAACAGAAAAACAAGCTTCAGTGACACTTGAGCATTTCTATAAAGGCAAGATTCAGGGCTATCCATTTCGTTTCAATACTTCAATCAAATACTCGCTTACTGAAAACAAAGGTTTCAAATGTGTGACTCTGATTAAAAATTTGGATACAACTCGGATACCGATAGGCGATGGGTGGCATCCCTATTTCAAGACAAGAGGGAAAGTAAACAACCTCTCAATAAGAGTCCCATCCACTCAAAAGATTGAGGTAAACAAAAGAACGATTCCAACTGGTAACATTATTTCATTCAAAAATTATTCTTCTTTGTCAAAGATTGGGAAAGAGGAATTAGACACAGGGTTTTTATTAAAGAAAAAAGGAGGCATTGCCTCCACAGAAGTTTACGATCCTAAACAAGACTTGAAAATATTGCTATGGCAAGAAACGGGAAAAATGAAATATAACTACCTGCAGGTGTTCATACCTCCTTCTAGAAAATCAATCGCAATCGAGCCGATGACATGCAATATTGATGTTTTTAACAATGAGAAAGGACTTATTGTGCTGGCGCCTAAACAATCATTTAAAGCAAGTTACGGCGTGAGTCTTACGTAATGCTAAGCATACCGTTAAATCGAGAGATAAATTGTCATCGGGGTGAAAAAATTGGGTAAAATCACACCAGAAACATGCCCAGGTATCAACAAATTAGTCAGACCGGTACCAGAATATTTTAAATGCTCCACCTGTGGCGGTGAAATTGAGCTTTGGAGCGATGAGGAAGTTACCAAATGCCCTAATTGCGACAGAGACTTTCGTAGACCTGAAAAGCAAGCTTTCTGTCTAGACTGGTGCGAGTATGCAGATGCATGTAGAGACATAATTAAGCAAAGAAAAAAGTGAGAAACGTTTAAGAATCGCGACTTATTTTCGTTGGCTGAGAATTTATCCTTAAGAGCGTCTCAATAGAAATGTCTCAGCAAAACACAGGTCACCTAAAAAAAGAAAATGGTTGCTGGTTTTAGCGGTAGCTATAGTAGTTGCGTTTGGTTCCGTTTCCACATATTTTCTTTTTCAAAGTTTCTCATCAAGTACAGACGAGGATTTTCTACAAATAGGCAGAAGTGAAACTGCTGTCCTAGGTGAACAGGCACCAAATTTCAGGCTTATTGATCTTGATGGAAACGTTTTCGCTTTAAGCGACTTTCGTGACAACATAGTAGTTCTTGACACAATGGCAACATGGTGCGTTGAATGCCGATTTGAAATGGAACATTTGAGGCAAATACATTCGAAATATAGCGATGAGGGAGTTGTTCTAATATCTGTTGACATTGACCCTATAGAGACAAACGAAGAGTTAAGACAATTCAAGGAGGAATTTGAAGCTCAATGGATATTTGCACTAGACATCCTTAGACTCGAAGGTCGTGAAAGTAGACCCTCCAGCGTAGCCCTCAATTATCAACCTACTCCACTTCCAACCGTTTACATTATCGACCAAAATGGAAAGTTGGTATTCCGAAGTTCTGGTTTAACAAGCTCGGAAACCATTTCGCAAGTAATAGAAAACTTAGCCTGATTTTGGTGCATTTTAATACTAAATTAGGATGTATCCCATCTCTTGCATCTTGGCTAAAAATGACTTCGTTTTCCCATATTTCTCAACGAGTCCTTTAGGAGCAGGTAAATTGTTTCTGGAAAGATAATCACGAACAGCGTCCTTCAGAATATCATCTGCCAAAATAGAGTAGTGAACTTTTGGTTCTGGTAACGCCTTTAAAACGGCTAAGGTATCTTTATAGGAAAGACTCAACTTTTTGCTATAGGTAGGTAAGTGAGTAGGTAAGTGACTGGACATGGCAATGATAACTTGCCGACACTGTGGTTATGCTTGGAATTACCAAGGTGATGGAGGCTATTATGCCACGTGTCCTAGATGCCGTTACAAAGTCAAAATCTCAACCAAAGTTCGTGAAGTGAAGGGAAAAATGAAGAGCGAAATTTCATCAGAAGAAAAACCCGTCAAATTTCTCGGTATAGCTGCATTGGTGAATAGCGTAATTGAGGAATATCACCATAGAGATGACATGTTAATTCAGATTCTACTAAAGTTGCAGAAAAGATTCGGTTGGCTTCCAATGGAAGCATTATCCGAGCTAAGTAAACAACTAAATATTTCTCTTGGCAGCGTATACCATGTTGCTACGTTCTATAAGGCTTTCTCACTTGCCCCAAGAGGTCGCAACCTAATAAAAGTCTGCTTAGGTACGTCCTGTAAAGTTAGGGACGCCCAAATTGTTCTTGATAGGATAACCAGTCTCATTGATGTGAGCCCAGGAGAAACAACATCCGACTCCAAATTCACATTAGAAACGGTAAACTGTTTAGGGTGCTGCGCGTTAGGTCCGGTTATCGCGATAAACGATAGCTTTTATGGAAATCAAACACCTGCATCTGTTGAAAAAATTATAGGCCGTTATTAGTGGGAAGGAATATAAAGAATGCTTAAGATAAATTCTCAAAAAGATTTAGAAAAACTTCAAAGAGAAATTCTTTCGAAATGTGATCGTCGTTTGTCTTCTATCTCGGTATGTACAAGCACAGGTTGTAGCTCACTTGGCTCCCTCCAAATGGTTAAAGCCCTTCGTGAGGAGTTAAAAAAACAAGGTCTAGCCGATAAGGTCAGCATCAAAGAGACCGGGTGCATGGGTTTATGTGAATTAGGTCCTCATGTCACCATCAATTCTGGTGAGCAATGCTACTTTAGGGTTAAACCTGAAGATGCTTCCACGATAGTTTCCAAAACCATAATTGGGAAAAAAGTAATTAGCCGACTTTTATACACTGATCCAACTACAGGTAAAAAGAGTAGAAAGTTAGACAACATTCCATTCTATAAGCATCAACGCAGGCTTCTTCTTGAAAACAATGTTCGTATAGACCCCAAAAGCATTGGAGATTATATCGCCCTAGGGGGATATAGAGCTTTAACTAAAGCGCTTACCCAAATGAAGCCTGAAGAAGTACTAGAGGTAACTAAAAAGTCTGGGCTTCGTGGGAGAGGCGGTGGAGGCTTTTTAACTGGAATCAAATGGGAAACTACTCGAAACGCCCCCGGTGAACCTAAATATGTTATTGTAAACTGTGATGAAGGTGACCCCGGAGCTTTCATGGACAGGTCGCTAATGGAAGGAAACCCTCACCTAATTCTTGAAGGACTAATAATCGGAGCCTACGCTATAGGAGCAAGTCAAGGTTATGTTTATGTAAGGGAAGAATATCCTCTTGCTGTTGAAAATATCACTATAGCCCTTAAACAGGCTATTGAGTATGGATTCTTAGGAGAAAAAATTTTAGATTCAGATTTCAGTTTCAATGTTGAGGTTCATAAGGGTGCGGGGGCATTCGTATCCGGTGAATCTAGTGCCCTAATGACTGCTATTGAGGGGAAAGTAGGGGAACCAAGATCTAAATATATTCATACCGCTGCCAAAGGGATACGAGATAAGCCCAGTTGTCTTAACAACGTTGAAACATGGGCTAATATTCCTTTTATTATCCTTAATGGATCCGACTGGTTTAGAAGTTTAGGAACGCCAAACAATTCTGGAACAAAAATTTTCTCTCTAGTTGGTAAGGTGAAGAATACTGGGCTTGTTGAGATTCCACTTGGGATGACTTTGAGGGACATAATCTTTAAGATTGGCGGTGGAATTCGTGATGGAAAAAAGTTCAAGGCTGTTCAAACAGGTGGTCCCTCCGGTGGAGTAATTCCAGAACAGTATCTCGATACATCCGTTGACTTCGACAGTTTAACCGAGCTTGGTTCTATGATGGGCTCAGGTGGAATGATTGTAATGGATGAAGATACATGCATGGTTGATGTAGCTAGGTTCTTCATAAACTTCTTACTTGAAGAATCTTGCGGCAAATGTATTCCATGTCGTGAAGGATTGAGGGTACTTGACAAGCTTTTATCCGACATTTGTGTTGGGCAGGGACATGAAGAAGATATATCGGTAATTGAAGATGTCGCTGAAACGATGAAGGAGGCTTCGCTATGCGCCTTAGGAACCACTGCAGCTAACCCTGTTCTTTCAACATTAAAGTATTTCCGAGATGAGTATGAGGCACATATTAAGCAACATACATGCCCCGCTAACGTTTGCAAAGAACTAACCGCTTACTATATTACCTCCGATAAATGTACGGCATGCATGATATGTTTGAACCAATGCCCAACAAAAGCGATCACCGGAGAGAAAGATTTTGTCCGCTTAATTGACCAAGTAAAATGCACTAAATGCGGTATATGCTATGCAAGCTGTCCTTTTGGGTCAATAGAAAAAATTTCGCCACCTACTCGTGTACCTGTAAAGCCTCCGATTAGAGTACAACGAAAAAAGTAGATGAAAAAAGTTGAGTTTAGAAATATCTTTAGAAATAGATGGGAAAAATGTTAAAGCAAAGGAAGGAATGACCATCCTTCAAGCTGCAAAGACTGTTGGCGTAGAAATCCCGACATTATGCAACAATGAGGAAATCGAGCCCAGCGGTGTTTGTCGTGTTTGCATCGTAGAAATTGAGAGACATGAAAGAAAACGGATCGTTGCTTCGTGTTGCTACTCTGTAGAAAATGGGTTGAAGGTTAAAACTAAAACTCCTAAACTTGATAGAATACGAAAGAATATTGTCGAGTTAGCTGCCGTAACGGCTGGAGAAGATGTCGTTGGCAAAATGAGAGTATTCGCCAGTAAATATGATGCGAATCTCTCGCGATTCAGCTCAAGATTGTCAACAAAGTCAACAAAATGTATTCTCTGTGGATTGTGCGTACGTGGCTGTTCAGAAGTTATGATGGATGACGCTATTGGATTTGTTGGAAGAGG
>JBDRNN010000060.1:0-3496 GCA_043811145.1 Candidatus Bathyarchaeota archaeon | reverse complement strand
GGTCCCCCAGTTGCCGATGGTTTAGACGATTTTGCTGAGTGGTCTCATCCAGAAATTTTCGAGAAATAAACCTTGAAAACACAAACCAACGCTATGGGAAACATTTACAAGGAAAGAATTAAAGGAGCTTACTTTCCTCTATACCCCTTAAATCCATACAACCACAACCCGAAACGTGAGCTAAAGGACTTTCACTATTTCTCCAGTTTATTTAGCAGAGACAGACCAACTCGAGAACCAAGCGCACTATATATTCACGTTCCCTTCTGTGAATCGTTCTGCCCATTTTGCGGAATCCCAAAAATCATTAAAAAGGAAAACTTAGTTCAGAAGTATATTCAAGCATTAAAAAAAGAAATCATCATGTACGCGGAATCTAACTACATCCGCTCAAGCGAATTCGATGCATTGTATTTTGGCGGCGGCACCCCAACCATCCTAACCTCAGAACAGTTAACGGATCTTTTGTCTTACTGCCGAGAAAAGTTTAGCTTTAATAAAAAATCGGAAATAACTGTTGAGGGATGCACCCACAACTTTGATGGAGAGAAACTTGAAACAATATTACAGCACGGAGCTAACAGGGTAAGTTTCGGAGTTCAAACCTTTAAGGATACCATAAGGGTGCTTCTCAACTTTAAAGATGATGCAGAAAAAGCTCTTCGGACAGTCAAAACTGCGTATGATGTGGGATACTCGAATGTTGACATCGATTTGATGTATAACCTTCCAGAACAAACAGTCGAAGATGTGGAACGTGATATTCAAACAGCTATAGACATTGGATTAGAAAACATCAGCTTTTACCCCCTTCATGTGGAACCCGCCACAAAACTTGAAAAGCAGATCAAGTCCGGCGAACTGCATATCGGAAATAAAGACAGGGAGGTAGCAATGCATCTAAATGCAGTTACCATGCTGGAGGATGCAGGATACGTTCAGCAGTCAATAATCTCAAAGTTCACACTGCCTAACAGAGAATGTGTCTACGAACGGCTTCGAGTCGGCTCATACGACTGTTTAGCCTTAGGTCCCTCAGGTAACGGCAACCTCGGCAACTATGTGTACACGAATACTAGTTCTACCGTCTCCTATATCGATATGATCGAGCGCGGCAGATACCCTATCGCGGAAGGCGTAAAATTATCTGCAAATGATGAAATGCGTAGATACATGGCTAAGGAATTAGCTCTATGTAAGGTAGATAAGAAAGAATTTCGACACAGGTTTGGAGTATGGCCTGAGCATGCCTTCTCTCAAATCATAGAGAAGCTGAGTGGTAGCGGCCTCATCACAGTCGATGATGAACAAGTAAAGCTAACACCTATGGGCAGGTTGTGGGGACAAAATGTCTGCGTAGACTTCTGCTCCAAAGAGTGGAGAGAAAACCTGATGATGGGGAACTAACGTATGAATTCAACCGGAGTTCATGGGATATACTATAAAAAACGTCATATCTGGACTTTAACCCTCATCGGTCTATTAATAGGACTTGTTCTAACGGTTGTAATAACAATGGGCATAGGGATAGCAAATATACCTGCAACCACCACGGCGAGTATATTGCTGAGTAAGATTCCTCTCACAAACGATATGTTCCACCAATCTTGGCCTTCAAACTATGAAGCGATAATAATGGATGTAAGACTTCCTCGCGTCCTCCTCGGGGCCATGGTTGGCGCCGCTCTTGCGGTGGCTGGAACCACCATGCAGGGACTGTTTAGAAACCCAATGGCTTCTCCCTATGTTCTCGGGATTTCATCTGGCGCTGCGTTCGGCGCTTCCTTAACCATAGTCTTGAATTTAACAGTGCTAGGAAAATATACACTTTCACTTATGGCATTTATTTTCGCGATCTTGACGATTTTCCTTGTTTATAGTATTGCAAGCAAGAAGGGTAAGATCTCGACACATGCAGTACTGCTCACAGGTATCGCGGTAAGTTTGTTTTTTTCAGCTCTCGTTTCGTTTATGATATACATTTCAGGTGAAGAGTTACGTGCCATCATTTTTTGGATCATGGGAGGGCTCTGGGCAAGCACATGGGGTTCCCTAGCCATCGTACTACCTATGATCGTTATTGGAGTTGCTATGATATCGCTGTTTAGTCGAGAACTAAACGTCATGTTAAGTGGGAAAGAGCAAGCTTTAAGCCTAGGCATAAGCGTAAGTCAGGTTACAAAGATTATTTTGATTTTTGCTTCGCTGATAACGGCGGCTGCTGTATCGGTTAGTGGATGTATAGGTTTTGTTGGCCTTATAGTGCCACATATCATGAGAAATCTGGTGGGACCAGACCACCGTATTTTGCTGCCCGCTTCATGCTTAGGAGGCGCTATATTTCTTATCTGGACGGATACGATAGCCCGCACGATTACGAACCCTGTGGAGCTTCCGGTTGGAATAATTACGGGACTTCTAGGAGCTCCATTCTTTATCTATCTTTTACGCACAAAAACCAAGATTTTTGGGTGATGTACACAGTGAAGCTTTGCATAAAAAATGTTACATTCAACTACGAAGCCATTAAGGTTCTTCAGGACATAACATTTGAAGTGAAAGAGGGAGAAGTCTTTGGAGTCACGGGTCCTAACGGCTCCGGGAAGACTACCCTACTTAAATGTATTGACTTGATGCTGAAACCCACAATTGGAACCGTCTTCATAGACAATGAGGATTTGGCTCATTTTGAAAGACGAGAAATTGCCAAGAAAATAGGGTTAGTTCCACAAAAAGAATCATCCGTTTACCCATTCACAACATTGGATGTTGTCCTGATGGGAAGAACGCCTCATATGGAGAGATTTGGTAAGGAAAGCTCAAAAGATTTGGAAGTTGTTGGAAACGCCTTGAAAATAACGGAGATAGAACATTTAGCTGAGAGATCAGTAGACGAATTAAGCGGTGGAGAAATGCAAAGGGTAGTTATCGCAAGGGCACTTGCCCAAGAACCACAAGTTCTACTTCTCGATGAACCTACACTACATTTAGACGTAAATCATCAGCTGGAGATACTGGACCTGATAAAAAAGCTCACAAATGAAAAAAAACTGGTCACACTATTGGTGTCTCACGACCTCAACTTAGCTTCGAGATACTGCGATAAGCTTGTAATCCTAAATTCAGGTAAAATCTATTCGATAGGAACTCCTAGCGAAGTGTTAACTCCGAAGAACATAAAGCATGCTTTTAATGTTGATGTGGAGGTCAACTACCATCCATCCGCAAAATTCTACAATATTATTCTACTTTCCTCAACCAAAAAATATTAGATGAAAAAATAGAGCACGCACAAAAAAAGAACCTTAGTTTTCAACATATCATAGAAAGTTTTTCAGATTTTTTTGATAAATCCTTTTTTCCCATTTACGCTTATCAGAGCCCGAAAAGTTCAGTAACTTCTTCTAACCAGATATAGCCAAGGGATAATATCACATGGGAGGAGTTTCAAGAATCAGTATTTCAATACCACCGAAACTGTTGAAAGAGTTCGAAG
>JBDRNN010000059.1:0-2930 GCA_043811145.1 Candidatus Bathyarchaeota archaeon | reverse complement strand
TCGACCTCGTGCTTTCAGTGTAACTTCTTTAGCTCCTCCTGAGTTGAAGCAGGTTATCACTGCAAGTACATAGTTCATGGGTGGTTTTCTACCTATAAAAACAGTGTTTGGTTCTCTTTCGGACATAAATGATCCTCCTTTGATTCGTGCTGCAATACCATGCAAAACCCATTATATATGACTTTCGGAAACCAGTTCTGCAAAGTTAAACTCTAATTTTTTACTATTTTGTCATTTTTACTTGGTATTTTTAGAATTCAATAGTTGTGCATTTGCATTAAGATTTCAAGTTCATATAGGAGATTTTTCTTTTAAGAAGCAAGATGCTGCAATTTTCAGAGGGATTCCTATGAAACTGGAGGTCGTAGTTTTGGGGATCATCGTACTCGTTGTCGGCGTAGGTTTTGCAAGCATAACTACGGGCATGAGACCGCTGCTAACCGGAAGCTTCGAAGTCTCACCCTTCGAAGTCTCCTCAACATCTGTGTATTTAGAAACCGATGACAGGGTGGAAGGGTCGTTTACAGTTGAAGGTGGCGACAACTACCTAAGATTTTACGTAAAAAACACTAACGGCGAAATAATTTATGATACAGATATAGTGAGACATGGACGGGATTTTAGTTTCACAGCAACATCAACCGGCGTTTATGAGATGTATTTTGACAACGGCTTTTCTATAGAGGATAAATATGTCACTCTAAGCACTCAAAAAAGTGTGAAGATAGCATACGGAATTAGCCGTGAAACTATGATTATAGGTGTTGGCGTAGTTTGTTTGATTATGATATTAGCTGGAGTGGTTCTCAAAAGTAAAAGTGAAGCTGACGAGTATTTTAAACGTTTGAGAACTTTTAAAAACCCTTTGATGGAACTTTATTTCACTGAAAACTGAACTTTAAAGTCTCCATCCTTCATCAAATGTGTGATTAACTATTATTTTAGGCTTAAAATCCCAGTCACCGCTCCAACGCTTTGTAAAGAGACCGCCCTTATTCTTAGTATAAGAGATCGTGACAACATCTTCTGGTCTAAGCTCAACAGGTGCCAAAGTCCAGAATTTCAACATGTACTCCCCCTCTGAGCTACCCAACTTAACAACCCAGTTAGTTCCACCAGACCTCGCCTCGTTTTTCTCAAAGCGAATTACTGTCGCCAATGCAGTTTTAAATTCACCTAAGTGCCATTCTCGACTGCAGTATTGATTTGGACATGTAACAGCGTTGACGCTGTGAGATAACTTAAGAGAGTTAATGTTGCCACAGTACGGACAACCAGTACTATATGAACCGCTAATGGGTGCCTTATAAATTCCCGACTTGGTGGCTCTAGTCCGCACACCAACAGAAGACATCTCCTTGATTATCGGCTGAACTTTAACCTTAGGTTCAGATGTTGGTTCAACGGGTGCAGTAGATTTTTCAGGCTCAACTATTTTCTTTTCCATAAACGATAGCCAAGTGGAGGTGTCTAAAAATTTTCCTTGGTACTCTTCTCCAATTGCACTTTTTCCCGCATCTAACAATCTAGCGCCTCTCATCCGAGATTTCTTTTCCCAATCTGCCCAATATTCCCATACAGCTTCACATTGTGAGCAGTAGAAACGTGGAGAATCAAACCGACTTTTCTTTGCAACAGTAAATGTTGCTTTGTCATGGCAAAGTGGACACTTACCTTTGAAAGTTGAATTAATTTCAGACTCAATTTCTGACGATGACATAGCTACTTTACCTACGTATTAACAAGAGTGTAACACATAAACAATATAAGTTTCACTGATGCGAAAAAATTGCGCTTCCATAGTTAAATTTTACGCAAAAATTGAACAGTATTCCATCACTAAAGTTACAAAAAAGCACATATTTATATCAGACTACTTAGAAATAGTCAATCTTCACAGAATATGAATAAAATAGAATGTGTAACAAAATGAGTTCGAATGCTGAGGCTGAGGAGAAAACTCACATTTTCGCCCTAAGAACAACGACAGGCCAAGAGATAAATGTAGCAAAGCTACTTTATAAAAAAACAACAACTGGAAAGGATATCTTCGCGATCATGGCCCCTGGAACACTTAAAGGATATATATTTGTTGAAGCTGCTGGCCCTCATTATGTGGATGAGGTAGCGACAGGCATAAGGCATTCTAGACAGAGGGTGCCCGGTTTAATTAAGCTATCAGAGCTGGAAAGATACATTATTACGAGACCAGTTGTTGAAGAGGTTGATATTGACGATATTGTAGAACTGATCGGGGGTCCTCTTAGAGATACGAAAGCCAAAATTACTAAGGTGGACAAGTCAAAGAATGAAATAACCCTTGAACTCTTAGAGGCCTCGGTAACTCTACCAATAACGGTTCACGCTGAGTACGTTAGATTAATTGAAAAAGGCAAAAAGGAGACCTCATAATGGGTGAAATGAAAGCTATTGAAGCATTAGTTAGCGGTGGGAAAGCTACAGCGGGCCCACCTCTTGGTCCAGCATTAGGACCACTAGGAGTTAACGTAGTATCAATAGTGAATAAAATAAACGAGTTAACCAAGGAATTTGCTGGAATGAAGGTTGCAGTCAAAGTTCTTGTCGATGTGGATACAAAACAGTTTGATGTTGAAGTTGGATCACCACCCACTGCAGCCCTAATAGTTAAGGAGTTGGGAGTTGAGAAGGGCGCAGTAAACTCCAAAACAGAGAAGGTGGGTAACCTAACGATGGAACAAGTTAAAAGCCTGGCAAAAATGAAAATGACCGAAACCTACTCGAAGAGTTTGAAGGCTGCTGCTAAAGAGCTGCTAGGCGTATGTGTTAGCATGGGAGTCACCATCGAAGGCAAAGAAGCTAAGGAAGTTCAAGATGAAATTGAAAAGGGAGTTTATGATTCTATATTAAAAGAATAGGTATAAAAAAAAACTCAGGGTTTGAGAAATGTC
>JBDRNN010000058.1:0-2875 GCA_043811145.1 Candidatus Bathyarchaeota archaeon | reverse complement strand
CCGGTGTAAGCGGTGGGCTCAGAATTAGATCTCCGATGATAGTTCTGAATCCTACCGCTTTAGCTTCGCGAATGTTTCTTTCCAGCTGGCCGACTCTCTCTTCAGGATCGATGGGATATTTGCCATCTTCTGTCGCCGGAGTTACAACTACAGGAACTTTGGAAGCAAATTTTGAGACAGCTTTCATGTTTTCAGCATTTATGCTTAGAATTAGGTTGACGCCTGATCTCACACCTGCCTCTATCTCGTCAGGATCATTGGAGTCAATACTAATGGGTTTCGCGACAGTTTTCTTAACAACCTCAACAGCTTTTTCCACATTTTCTTTGTGACCTCCTCCTGCCTCCATTCCTAGATCAATAATGTCCGCCCCCTCGTCAACATAGTATCGGGCTTTATCTCGAAGGGTTTCATAGTCGAGGGATGAGGCATCAACAATCTCAGCTAATATCAATGGGAGTCTACGTTTATTGGCCCATAATTTTTCAATAGGAACATTAGCCTTTTTATTCACTGCAATGCTCACAGTTTTTTGAACTCGTTTTACTTCCTTCAAAGCCTTTTTTCGAATTATGTCCTGAATCAGCTCACAGGCGGGTCTTACCTTAGATAATGGAATTGTATCTATCTTTTCGAGAACAGTGGACAGGTCAGCAGCATGTTTAGGTCCTTTAAAAGTGGGAACTTTTACAGATTTTTCAATTGTCCGAGCATTACCTCTCATCATTCCCGGTACAAGTATTAGGTCAAAACTGGAAATTTTCGCAGAGTTCAGCATCTTGGAGATGTAATTGGGTGTCATGAGAGCTGCAACTTGTTGAGGAAATGAGAGAATCTCCGCCTTTATTTGGCTCACCTTAACTTGTTTTTCCACGATACTCTTAGCCAGAATGCCCGTAACAACTAAAACTCTCATAAAACCTCTCTCGGTCCTTTTAAACTAAGAATGTTCAAGGATGAGACGTTTTCTATTTTATCGATCTGTTTACCGCTGCTGGTAAAGTTAATGATTCTCGTCATGGACCTTTCAGAAAACCAGGATAAGAGCTCTTCAGCCATCTTAAGTTTTTTGTGTTTAGTCATGTCTGCTTTAGAATTCTTTTTTAAAAATGGTTTCGAGTATTTTCCAACTATGGGACCTAAATCCATTCCCGTCAATATGATGAGTCGGGCTCCAAATTCCTCAGATAAAAATACGCATCGATCTCCATCAGTAAAACCTCCAAAGTTATAGACATTTGGCCTCGGATAAACCTGTGTTGTTCCTAAAATCCCACTGTTAAAACGAGTTACATATTTCCTTAACGTCTTTATGTTGTTACCATGGGCATGAACAACTATTATAGCTCCTCTCCTCTGAGCCTCGAAAATATCCTCAATTCGCCCGTCTAGGTCTGTTACAACTACGTCTGGAACTACTCCGACCATTAAAAGAGGGGTAGTGGCTCCATCCGCTGAAATTATAACGTAACTCTTGTGAAAACCCAGGTTTTTGACTCTGCGGATGTCATTCTCAAGGGATGGACCCGCACCAAACACAATTGCAACTTTTCCTTTGATTTTTTTTCTTATATCTTTCAGGTTAAAGGCCTTATCTGCCGTCAAAGTGCTTAGAACATCGGCTGCCTTCTGGTCATCATCCTTGCTGAAGCCGAAGGTTTCGGTTATTTTGTCGTACCAAAACCACCAGTCTTCTAGCTTCATCTTAATAGCCATCGATAATACAGTTATCTCAAAGATATGCATTTAGAGTACGAATATAATTTGGGTGAGAGTTAGTTGGTTGAGTCCCCCCTTCAAAAGTTAGGATTTCCATCTAAGCAGATAATTGAGGTTATTGTCTCTACATATGGGGATGGTGATTTTCCAACAGCGGCCCCTATGGGAGTGATGAGCGAGAATGACAAGTTAGTTCTAAGACCCTATACTGCGACCCAAACCTACAGGAATCTGCGCGAACACAAATGTTGTGTTGTGAATCTAACAACTGATCCTGACCTTTTCTATCGAACTGCCCTTAAAGAGGTTAACAAAGATGGAAAGGTACCTTTAGAATGGTTTGGTAAGGCAAGTACTGTTGAAGCTCCAATGTTGAAGAAGGCAGATGTTTCCATTGAAGCTTCTGTAGTTAGTCAGATGAATGAAAGCATTGGTAGGGCTAAGTTTATCTGTGAAGTATTAAAGATCGAGGTCGCAAACCATATGCCTCAACCTTATTGCAGAGCAACCTTTGCACTTCTCGAGAGCATAATTCACGCCACGCGTGTTAAAGAATTCTTACCTAGGGAGATAAAGGAGAGCGATAGTCTGATTGCTTCAATCTCTAATTATAAACAATTGATTGAAAAAGTTGCGCCAAACTCCAATTATGCAAGAATAATCGATGACCTATACTCTAGAGTCACCTCTTGGAGAAGTGAGAGTTGAAAGTTTATGTTAGAACGCCGTCTCGTCTCCACTTAGGTATAGTTGACGTTGGGGGTGAACTGGGCAGGATATACGGTTCCATCGGAGTAGCTATACAACGCCCTAGTGTAATGATTAAAGTTTCGGCGTCTAATCGCCTAAAAGTCATAGGGGAAAAAACTGAACTCGTTGGACAATTGGCTAGAAAATTCTTTAAATATTACGGAATCAAAGGCGAGGCCATAATTGATTCAAAATTTACAATTCCAGAACATGTGGGGCTAGGTTCGGGAACGCAGTTAACTCTAGCTCTTGCTGTCGCCCTTGCTAAAATCTTCAAAATTAAAGCAACCGTTAGAGAAATCGCTGAAGTTATGGGAAGGGGTTTGGTATCGGGAATCGGTACTGCTGTTTTTGAGCGAGGCGGTTTTATTTTTGACGGAGGTAAAAAGCTTCAAACTAACGTGAA
>JBDRNN010000057.1:0-2077 GCA_043811145.1 Candidatus Bathyarchaeota archaeon | reverse complement strand
TCTATCTTTTTAACTCTGAGACTTCTCAAAATTTCGAAGCACCGCTTAAGAGAAACCGGTTTATATTCCAATCCCAATCTTACAAGCAAAGGTTGCACATCCCTTCGCAATGCAGGTGCAACAATTAATCCGCGGAGGGGTCGATTAACGTTCCCTTTAACTTCTCGCATATAACGTTCAAGTTGTAATACCGCTTCTTTGCCTGCTGGAACTCGTTTAATTTCAACGATGACAAAATTTCCTTTCGAGTCCACTCCAAATATATCTATGAAACCAGATTCTCCCCAATTTTTCTCATACGACAGAGGTTTAAAGTCTTCCTCAACTAAAGCAGGATTAGCCAAAAATGCTTTTTTCATATCAAGCTCAGATACGTGAAGAGCAAACTCTCCTTCATCAGTGATGCCCAGAACTGAAAGCAGATAGACTTTGTCGAAAAAAATATTGATTACCTCTCTTGGTTGCTTCCTTGTAGCTTTGACTCTTAGTTCACTTTTATCAGTTATCTCAACCTGAAAAATACAACCGGAAGGCTGCCAGTTTACTGGTTCATAGCCAGTGGGACGATGTACCAAAACAGAACCGTCTGCCTTCACCAACAAAAATCTGTTACCCCAGTCTAAAGTAGAAGAGGCTCGCCCATCATAGTCAACCTTGCAACAACCAACAATTAAGACAACGTCATGTTTACAGAGAGCTCCCTGAATAGTTGAAACCGCCTCAGTCATGCTCGGGTTTTTTTGAACAGAAATTAAAGGAGCGTTTCCTTGAAAATTATTCATAGACATTCCATGGCATAAACCAAAATATATATTTATGAGCCTTTAACAACGGGATTACAAAAGCATCTATCCTATCTTCTTCAAAAGCTTGTCTAGATCAACCTGCACAGCCCTTTTAACTTCGTTGTATAAGCTTCTTCCACGAGAGTCAATCGTAACAACCAAAGGACCAAAACTATCCACTTTAAGCATCCAAAGAGCCTCCGGAATGCCGAGGTCGAGCCATTCAACCCTTTCAACATCCACTATTCCCTTCGCTGCCAGTACAGCAGCCCCACCAGTAAAGTGACAATAAATACAGCCATATCGCTTCAGCGCCTCTACAGTTTCGTGATCCATGCCACCCTTTCCAATGATAACTCTTACCCCGAATCTCTGGAGAAGTTTCGGTGTAAGAAAATTCATCCTAGTGCTTGTTGTCGGTCCAGCTGAAACTACCACCCACTTATCTTTTTCCTTATTTACGAGAGGCCCACAATGATATAGAACGGTACCGTCTAAATTTATCGGTAGTTCGATACCTTTGTCAGAATATTCAAGCAATCTACGATGTGCCTGATCCCTTGCAGTTACAATTGAGCCAGTAATGTAAATTACATCTCCAACCTCTACACTACGTACACGCTGTTCATCAACGGGAGTTTGGAAACAATGATCCTCCATTCTATCTTCTCCTTCAACTATGCTAGATATTCCACAGTATTATCAACATGAATTCTCGCCGTCATCTTTCTATCTGCCCAACATTCGAAGTTTATTCCAACAGGTAAGCTTGCAGTATGACAATATGCAGACTCTATCCTTACGTCTAGAGCTGTTGTCTTACCACCGAGACCCATTGGCCCAATTCCAGTTTCATTTACCAAATTAAGTAACTCAACCTCTAAATTGGCTATATCAACGTCGGTATTCCTCTGCCCTATAGGTCTCAGCAAAGCAAGCTTAGCCAACTTGTAGGTAAGGTCTACGGTTCCTCCGATGCCGATCCCTAAAATAATCGGTGGACAGGGTTGAGCCCAAGCTTCCACCACAGAGTCTAAAACAAATTTTTTGATACCATTTACTCCTAAACCAAGATTTATCATGGAAAATTTACTCATATTTTCAGAGCCAGCGCCTTTTAAAAATGCAGTTAACTCAACTTCATCAACATCAGCGTATAGCCAAACTATGTTGGGTATATTTTCACCGACATTGTTTCCAGAGTTTGTTCTGGTGAGTGGATGTACAGTATTCGACCTCAAGGGAACAATCTTCGTAGCTCGTTCTACAGCTCGGATTAATGCTGCATTAAT
>JBDRNN010000056.1:0-2006 GCA_043811145.1 Candidatus Bathyarchaeota archaeon | reverse complement strand
TAAATTTGTTTATGACCTAATTATCTCAGCTAGAGTTTTTACTTTTGTAATTTAGGTTATTAATTACCTTTGAAAAGGCATTTTCAATAAACCTCTGAGAAAAAAGTTGTTAGATCTAAAAAAGATTTCATAAATCCAAATAGTCAAGAACCATGTAGCATTTCCATAGTGTCTTTACTATTGTGATTATCTTCTTCTAGAATCGCAGCGTCGCCGCAACATAAACGGGCATAGGTCTTGTTGAAAAGCCGAATCGTATATACCAACGTCTGGAAATTTTAGAAATGGTGAATTAAAACGGAAAAAGAAAAAATCGGCGATAAGACCTTCGTGGGTTCAAATTCCACCCCCCGCACCATAAGTTCAAATCCTCAAAGGTGTGAACCTCTGAATTTTGGACCCAATTCTAGCTACAAAAATGCTTCGAATCCCGGCCGGTCCACCACAAACTTTTCGGGGAAAAGTTTGATCAAAAAATGATGAGTTTTTCGGTAGTGTTGGGATTTTTATTGAGGTATTGAGGGGCTGTTTTTTGCCTCTTTGTTTGTTTTGACGATGCAGTGGGATTATTTTTGTTTTGGGCTTAATTAAGGTAAATAATTAGTTAACTATAAATAAAGCGGTTAATATAAGAGTTTTGACAAGAATGGATAAGATAGAAGAGTTCCTTAAAACCTACCAAAGTAAAAGCACCCTCAACACGTACAAGTATGCGTTAAACAAGTTCTTTAAATGTGTTGGGATTAAACCCGAAAAATATTTTGGAAGAGATAGAAACTATGAGGAAGACTTGAGGAGCTTCCAGGCCTCAATAAAAGATAAGCCACCTAAAACCGTTAAGACGTTAATTTCAGCAGTGAGAAGCTTTTTTGTTGAGAATGACGTCGAACTTGGTGAAAAATTTTGGAGAGGTCTAAGACGCAAAATAAAAGGCAATAGAGCCTGGACAGTAGATCAGGTTCCTTCAAACCAAGAACTTAGACGTATTTTAAGCCACATGGATGTTAAAGGTAGAGCCTTGTGTTTGACATTGGCCTCTAGCGGCATGCGTATAGGCGAAGCCCTGCAGCTTCAATTAGATGATGTGGAGCTAAATAACGAACCTGCAAAAATCACTATCCAAGCTAAATATACCAAAACAGGCAACTCTAGAATGGCCTTCATAAGCCAAGAAGCAAAAGAAACCCTAGAAGAATGGTTAAGAGTCCGGGAGAAATACATTAACGGGGCTGTAGGTAAAAGCCACATTCATGTTAAAACAGCTAAAGATGAAAGAATATTTCCCTTCGATGTCAGCACAGCCTATATTATATGGCAAAACGCCTTATCTAAATCGGGATTTTTAAAGAAAGATAAAGCCACAGGGAGGAATACAATCCACCCCCACGTGCTACGTAAATTCTTTAGAACTAAACTAGGAGCTATAATCCCAGTTGACGTGACAGAGGCCCTAATGGGTCATGAAGGGTATTTAACTGAAGTTTACCGAAAATACAGCGTTGAAGACCTGGCTAAGTTCTACCTTCAAGGCGAACCTAACTTGTCGGTTTTCACCGATACGGCAGAGGTAGGGAAACTCAGACAGGAAGTGGAAGAGAAAAACAAGCAGCTTCAAACAGTCATAAACGGCTTGGTATCAGAAAATATGAATTTAAAAGAGAAAATGAAACAGTTGGACGATCTAGCTAAAGTTACAACTTCAACGCTTCAAGAGATAATGCCCACTATCAAAGCCGTAAAGGAAGGCTCATATGTCATAAAAAGCGGAGCTGAAAAAGCCAAGGAAGAGTTAGGCATGGACAAGACCCGGTTTGTCGAATTATTGGCCTGCATGGATGCGGAGCTCGGCTACATGGTGAATAATCCTGAGCATTCAAGCATCCATGGATGAAGGCTACCGAAAGTTTCTCAGTACGGCTGGAGGACCTAAGAACAATTGCGTAGTCTAAATAGCATGAAGTGGCCTTATAATCAAAATCTTCGATATTGAATAGCTGTAATTTATT
>JBDRNN010000055.1:0-15298 GCA_043811145.1 Candidatus Bathyarchaeota archaeon | reverse complement strand
CGATCCGTGAAGGCTAAAGCATCCATAATCTCCAAAGGAACCTGCCTTTCTGCCATTTAATTTTGCTCCATGCGCTTGGGCAGCATCTTCAATAACAATTAGGTTGTGCTCCTTTGCAATTTTAGTTATTCTTTCCATATCAGCCATTAAACCAAAAAGATGCACGGGAATAACTGCTTGGGTTCGACTTGTAATTGCCTCTTCAAATGAGTCTGGGTCCATGCAGTATGTTTGTGGGTCTATATCCACAAAAACAGGTTTAGCACCTACTAAAGTAACAGCCTCTGCGGTTGCAGTAAATGTAAAACTTGGAACAATAACTTCATCGCCATCACCCATCTCTGATGTCATTAAAGCCGCGTGTAATGCGGCAGTTCCTGAGTTCATTGAAACTGCGTGTTTAACACCAACATACTTAGCGAAAGTTTCTTCAAATTTCCTGACATAGTTGGTGTCTCCTGTTTTACTTGTAAGTACCTCGCATTTTAAAACTTCAGTAACCGCTTCTATCTCTTCTCTTCCTATGAGTGGCTGAGCGATTTGGATTGTTTTTCGCAACTTTTTCTCCAGTATTTCTAATGTATATCTGAAGATCTTATTCTCTTTATAGTATCTTTTAACCTGACCTTTTTATTTAATAATTCTTGTGAAGCAGTCCAGCCTCAATTTCACGCCATATGCCCGCTATGTTCTTTCGATGGTTTTAGGAGCTTTGATACTTGTGGCTACATATCAGAGGATTTAAATCCTAAATAAAAACTTATAGAGAGGATTACTGGAGGAATAAAGTATTACCGCAGTAGGCCCACCAAAATTAACCCGGTTTGAAAAGGCCAGAATTATAGGCGCAAGAGCTTTACAAATTACATTAGGTGCTCCTCTTCTTATAACTCCTCCTAAGAATGTAACCAAACCTATCGATTTAGCTATGCTCGAGCTCAAGATGGGGGTTCTACCCGTAAGTATTAGAAGGAAGCTTCCGGATCAAACCTTCGTTGATGTTCCTGTTAGTGATTTCTATAAACGTGAAAAACATGCTTAACCTTACTTTAGATCGTAATTTAATTCGTCGTCAATAGGTTAGCTAATTGGATAACCTTGAGAGTTGGCGTTTAGCTACTATTGTTATATCTGTGATTGCCTTCGCAGTTTTTTTATCCCAAAGATTTGTGGCGCAATCTTTCACATTTGAATTTGAAATATTTATTTTTTATTTACCCGCATTATTGTCTGTATCTGCCTATTTTTTACAAAGAAGGAAAAGGGTATAGCACTACTGCTTTGTCGTTTTATCTTTTACATTAAACTGATTAAAATCTTCATGTGTCTTAAATTGACATTTTTCATTCGAATAAGTTTTCAAATATTTTTGGTCCCGAACTTGGTAATCCTATTTACCTGGCTTAGGAATAAAGGCATGAACTGATAACCCTTGTTGATTTTCAGTGATCCTTTTGTCATTGAGTTTTCATCAAAATGTTTCACTTTATCGCCTTCCTTAAAAGCAGTTGAATAAAGTGCAAAAGGCACTGGTTCTCTAGTATGCGTTCTTTTACTTATTGGAGTGAAGTGATCGGGAAGTACGGAAATGGTGTAGCTGTCTGTTTGGTGATTTTCTAAATACTCTAAAATTCTTCCTATCAACCTCTGATCAAGATCTTCTATTGTTTTTATTTTTAAATTGTAATCACCTATATGACTGGCTTCATCGGGGGCTTCAACATGTACAACTACCAGGTCATATTTGCCTAGGCTCTTTAAAGCGTAATCTGCCTTTTCTTCATAATTTGTATCGTAATATCCTGTAGCCCCTGGAACTCTAATGACATCCATCCCCGCTGAAAGTCCGATGCCCTTCACTAAGTCGACCGCTGAAATAACAGCTCCCCTGATTTTATACTTCTCTCTAAAAGTTGGAATCTGAAGTTTTCTTCCGGGGCCCCACGGCCAAATCATGTTTCCTGGATGTTTTCTAGCGTCCTTTCTTTTCAGATTGATTGGGTGAGTTGAAAGAATTTCTTTTGATTTCAGGATCATGTCATTTAAGGTCTCTGCGGTTCTCCCACTCTTCTTGTTCTGTGGTTTAACTAAAATTTTGGAGATAAGTTGACCTAACACATCATGAGGTGGGTTGCATTTTATTTTATCAGAATATTTGCTACCTCTTAAAACTAAGAGGTGTCTAAAACTTGTTCCTGTAAAGAAATCAATCTCTTGCTTTTTAGCAAAAGTTTTTTGCATACAGCTTATAAGCTCTTTCGCTTCATCGGTATTTATATGTCCCGCTGAATGATCTACTAAAGTTTTGTTTTCAACTGTTATCAGATTGCATCTAAAGGCGAGATCCGTTTTACAAAGTTTTACACCTATGCTTGCAGCCTCTAATGGTCCTCTGCCCGTATAGTGCTTCTTTGGATCATATCCGAATATCGATAGCATGGCAACATCTGTGCCTATATCCATGCCTGATGGAATTGTCTTTACAGTTCCGCATATTCCCTTTGAAGTGATTTTATCCATGTATGGGTGGTCAGCCACCTGGAGTGGTGTTTTCCAATTAAGCTCCTTTAGCGGATAATCAGCCATGCCATCGCCAATAATCACCACATACTTCATTTAGAGTACCTTCAATGGAGTATATGGAACAAGATATTAAGGAGCTTATAAAAATTGAAGATTAGGATGTCAATGCACGTTAATTGTACTCTACTAGTGTTTGGCAAGGATGAAAAGAGAAATTCGTCTAAAAGTGCGACTTGCTCAGCTTCAATATTTACTGGCATATCTTTCTTGCCGTCATTAGTAGTTTAAACATCCATGTATACCAATATTGGATTGTGAATAATGTTGAATGTTAAAGATATTTTAGAGAGTCTTAAACAGAAAAAAATCTCCGTTGAAGATGCTGAAACAAAACTAAGAGTTCTCACAATAAAAAAAGTAGAAGATTTTGCAAAACTTGATGTATGCAGGAGTATTCGAAAAGGTGTCCCTGAAATTGTATTAGCGGAAAATAAAACTCCAGAAGAAACAGTCAAAATAGCTTCTAAAATTACAAAATATAGCAATAAAACCATAATCACAAGGGTAGCCCCCCGTCACATAAGAGAACTAAAGAAACTAAGTAACTTCAAAATCGAAATTTATGATAAAGCCCAGATCGTTGTTGTTAAGAAGCCTAAGTGTGAAATTGAGAGGACTGGTGGTACGATTGGAATTCTAACTGCAGGCACCTCTGATATTGCTTTGGCTGAGGAGGCTGGGATTGTGGCCAAAGAAATGGGTTGTCAAATTCACAAAGCTTACGATGTAGGTATTGCTGGGCTTCATAGACTGTTTAAACCTATCCGTGAAATGGTGGTTAAAAAAGTGGATGTTTTCATCGTTGTGGCTGGAATGGAAGGAGCATTACCCTCAGTTATTGCTAGCTTGGTGGATAGCCCTGTCGTTGGGGTTCCTTCCTCATCAGGCTACGGCTATGGTGGTAAAGGAGAAAGTGCCTTAATGGCTATGCTTCAATCATGCAGCCTTGGATTGGCCACGGTAAACATTGATAATGGCGTTGGAGCTGGAGCATTTGCGGCACTAGTTGCAAACAAAATAGCTGAGGCAAGAAAAAGAGGATAAATCCTCATACCAAAATTCTGGAATTTATCCCACAAATAGTCTCTTTTTTAAAATCAAATACTGTACGCGACTTGTTTCTGTCTTTGAGAGCTAAGATTTTATCATTAGTGAACTCGCCAACTACCGATGCATCAATGCCCGCCTTAACAAAAATATCAATGCACTTTCTTACGTTTCTATTCGCGACAGCAAGAATGAAACCATAGCAGGGGAACATATTGACCCACTTCTTCCATTCTATATGTAATGGTTTAGGAATTTCTTTAATTTCTACAAGTGCACCCAGTCCATTTCTCTCCAACATCATTCCTAATGAACCGATAATTCCTGGATTACTAATGTCTTTACAAGCATTTGCTAAATGTCCATCGGCTAGCTCCCATATTGCGTTCATTCTGCCATAAATCTGTTTTTTGTTCTTCATTATATCCGAATTCCATCCCCCAGAATAAGATGAGACCTGACCTGCAAGGTCGATAGCAATTATTATTCTATCTCCCGTATGAGCCCCAAAAGACGTGATGAGGTTTTTCTTCTTCACCCTTCCAAGAATGGCAGTGGTAATCTCATTATGGGAAGAATTTGGATGAAGGTGCCCACCAACAATTGGAACTCCATACAATTTTGAGTTTTCCTTCAAGCCTTTCACAATTTCGTTTCTGATTTTAATGTTTGTATAACCCAAAGTCCAAGCTATGCCTATGGATTTACCTCCCATAGCCAATATGTCATTTACACCAACCATGATGGCCGCATGACCTGCTAACCTTGGGTTAGAATCTATAACTTTACTCCAAATTCCATCAATTGCAAATAGAGAAAACTCGTTTCCCTTCATATTGATTATCGCAGCGTCATCCCCATACGTCTTGCAATCTGCCAAAACTTCTCTAAGCATTTTTATAACAGTGCCAATTGGTTTTTTCCTTTTAATACCCTCGTAACTCTTTATCTCTCTAACTATTTCTTTTAAATTCATAAACTATCACACAATTATCGAAAACTATTTTCTTCTCAAAAGGATAAATAAACCTACACCTATTACCACGATAACACTTATAATTCCAAGAAAAATCATACCTGCATAAAAAGTCTCAACTATTAACCTCAACATGAAAATGATGGGGATTATTATGGCAATTATAACGAACACTTTTTCAATTTTTATTTGCAAATTTAAAACTTCTCCAGCAGTTGTCGTTAGTCTAATCTCTGAGATTAAGTGCAAGCGGACCAAAAAATAAATAGTTGGCTAGTCTCTTTTCGTTTCTTCTCCCTCTACGGTTGAACCTGAAGTTGGCTTTTCTCCATCTGTAGTCTTCCTACTTTTCTCCTCAATCTGGGATAATATAGCTTCTAGTTGCCTTTTCATCAGCCTTAGATCCTTGCTTAAGTTAAAATAGTCCGAGAAGATATCTGTGGTTCTTAAAAGCTGGGTCTTTCCAAGTTTCTCGCGACTTACAAGTCCCATTTCAAGGAGTTGTTTAAGGTGATCGTAGGCCTGCCCTCCTCGAATTAAAACTACTTTGGCTTGTGGCACAGGCTGACGGTAAGCGACATAAGATAATGTCTTCAGTGGTCCCGTTTTTAATAGAGGTCTGATTGAAAGCCTTCTGACGCGTTGCACATATTGGTGTTTAAGTTGCATAACAAACCTGTTATCTTCAAGTTTAACAATCTCTAAAGCGCTGTTTCGATTTCGGTAATCGTCGACAAGCATCTCGGCAATAGCTTGAACTTTTCTCTTCGATGAGATTCCTGTAATGGAACATAAGGTCTTTAACTCTAGAGGATGACCCGCAACATAAAGGGAAGCTTCCACTAAGCTTCGTTTATGCGGTAGATCTTCAATATCTAGGCTTGAACGTGATTCATCAGACGGTGAGGTTTGATCCATTCGTATCAGGCTCCAGTGTAAATGTTACATATATCTCTCCAAACTCTTCCTCCTGAAGTAGCCTTATGCGTTTTTCAGCAGTGAGAAATAGAAGTAGTAGGAAGGTTCTGATGGTTTCTTGTCTATCTAGGTCCTCTGTGATTTTCGAAAAGGCCACCATTTTTCCCATAGAACTTCTTTTTAGTTTCTCATAAAACTCATCTATTTTTGATTCTATCTCCATAAAAAAATTGTCATATTCCCTGAAAAATTCTGGTGGGGGTGGCATTATGGGGCTGAGTTTTTGAGGTCTCTCGATTGCTTCACTTTGCATAGCATCCTCTAGAACCTCTATTAAATGGTCCAGAGTCGTTGATGTATGCTCGTAGCGAAATGGAAGCTGGATTGGGGGTGGAATATGTTCCGTTGGTTTTACCACTGGCGGTTTGGGGGGCTCTTGGAGTTTCATAATTAACTCTGACTGAAGCCTAAGGACAATACAGGCTGAAAGTAAAGCTGTTCCTGAAACAGCAAAATCCACATAGCCTTTCTCTTTCATTTTATTAAGAAACGAAGAGAGAACATGGGTTACATTAACATCCCAAGGTCTAATTTTATGAATTCTTATCAGATCAAAGAGTACCTGCCACGGAGGAATAAGCCAGAATGGTTTTTCAATGACTGGTTTACTCATTAGGCGGTAACTTCCATCATTTTCTGTGGCATGGAATGAACATAGGAGACCCCATTTTGTCCATAAATTCCAAAGATTCTTTTGGCTTTAGCTGCCACAGCCTCCTTGAAGGTTATAATTATGATCTGAGACGCGCGGGACTCTTTAGAGAGTAGGTCTGATAATCTTTGCACATTAACTGGGTCAAGATGAGCGTCTATTTCATCAAAAATATAGAATGGTGAATGTTTCGCTAAACTTTGTAGGGCAAAGATGTAGCATACCGCCACTACTGATTTCTCTCCCCCACTTGCGCCAGTTATTAACATCTGAGCCTTCCCAGGAAATTCGACAATAATGTCAATTCCTCCTGCAAATGGGTCTTCTGGATTTTGAAGCTGTAACCAACCTTTTCCGTTTGTTATAGCATTAAACGTCTCGGAGAATTTTTGGCTGATTTTCCCTAAGGCTGTATTAAAGGCATCTCTCTTCTCGTTTTCAACTTCTTCCATAAATTTAAGAACAGCACCTTTTTCCTCCTCTAGCTGGTTTATTCGAACAGACAACTCCTTATATTTTCCTTTACGTTGTTCATAAAAGTCAGCAGCATTCATGTTTACTATTTTTGATAAGTTTTCAAACTCCTCCTTTAAGCAGTCAATGAACGAATCTATGAAAGTCCTTTCTTCATCTTTTGTTTCAACATCGCTGTCGTAACCTAACTTCTGGAGTTCTTCTAATCTATGTTTGATCTCTAAATCACACCGCAAATGTTCTTGTTTTAAAGTATTGACTACTTCATTTAACGGTTCGGATTCCTTCTCAACTTTCCTCATCTGTCTGTTTGTATCCTCGATAATTTCATTAAATTTTTTAGATTCTTCTCTCTTAGCTAACATTGAACTCGAGAGTTTTTCTTTAGAGGCTTCAAACTCTTTTAACTTTGAATTTATTTCAGCAAGCTGTTTAGATGCTGTTTCAATGTTTTTCCTAAATCGGTTTATGTTTTTATTTATTCCCGCCATCTCTTCCTTAGGTGTTGCGAGAGAAGGCATATACACGTTTTTGATATTGGTCTTCAGCGTGGTTATCTTACTGTCCAGTTCATTTGATTGACGTTCTAAGTCGTTAATTTCACTTTCCAGAGTGGCATTTTCACTTTCAAAACGAATCACGGTCTCTGGTTTCAGTCTCTTTCTTATGTTAGCAGCATCTATTCGAAGTGAGTGAAGCTGTTTTTCTATCTCTTCATTTCTTGTCTGTGAAGAGTTTATCGATTCCTTCAGTTTCGAGTATTTATGTTGGGAGGATCTAAATCTCCTGTTTAATTCAACTATGTTTTTATGATTTCTATCCATGTTTTGTGTGAGGATTGTTGTTTCATGCTCAAAGAATTTTATTGTTTCCGCCTGAAGGATCTTCTCTCCTTCTAACTTAACTATCTCACTGCTCAAACGTTTAAGTTCAGCAAGCCTTCTATCAATAGTCTGCTCAAATAATGTAACGGTTTCATTCATTCTTTTTATAGCAATCTCACTAGGGATGACCTCTGAAAGGTCGATAGGTTCCCTGTAAAATCCAACCTCTAAACGAAAACCTGGCTCGTAAATTTCACCGTCTGTGGTAACAGTCCTATAGCCCTGATCTGAGGCCTTTAAAGCTGCATTTTCACTCGTAGCTAAAAATGTGTCGCCAAATACAAAATTCACGGCAGATTTATACTTAGCTGAGCAGTCAATATAGGAAGCAACGGGAGCGCTAACTCCCGTAATATTGGGTTTTTCTACTGATTTTGTACGTTGCAAGTTTGCCATAGGGAGAAGTTTTATTCTCCCAACTTTAGTTTTTCGGAGACTTTCAGCGCATCTTTTCACAACTTCCATGTCGTCAACAATCAGAGCTTGAAGCCATCCTCCTGCCGAAGCCTCAACAGCTTTCATATAACCTCTACTAACCTGGATTTTACCACCAAATCTGCCCTGAACGCCTTTTAGGGCACCTGCACGGACGAGAGTATCTATGTATTCTAGGGCATTCTCTTCCGATAGAACCGTTTCAGCAAGTTCCTTGCGGGATTCAAATTCTTTCACGCTAAGCCTTGCTTGTTTAACAATTTTATCGGAAGCTCTAACCTCCGCTTCAGTTGCATCTCTTTGAAGTTTAGTCTTCTCCGCAGTTTGTAAAATGTCATCCAGTCTCTTGCTCGCTTTTATTTTTAGGCTATTTATATTCTTAAGCCCATTTGAAAAATTGTTAAAGGATTCTTCAAACTCCTTCTTTCTAGTCTCTAAAATCTGAACCTGCTCTTCGAGTATACTCAATCCTTCATTTTCTGCCTTAATCTTAACTTCTAGACGTCCATATTCTCTATCTACCTTTTCTATCTCTTCTTCTAGACTCGAAAGCTTGGCCGCACTATCATCTATTGTTTGTTTGATTTCTGTGACTTTCCCTAGTATCTTGGATCTTGCATCATGTTTCTCTTTGAGCACCACGAAAATTTCTGCTTTCTTTCGGTTTAATTTCTCCATCTCTTTTTTCGATTGAATGACTTGCTCTCGTATCGATTTCAAATTGTTAATCTTATCGCTACGCATATTCTCGTAAGATTGAATACTCGTCTTCGATGATGACAAAGTTGTTTGAAGACCCGCAGCCATCGAGTTAAGGTCCCCAATCTCTTTTTGTAAAGCAATAAGTTGTTCGCTCCCTTTATCCACAACCTTGTCAGCATAGTTTTGCCACTCTTTTTCCCTCTCTAAGCGTTGTGCTTCTAAGTCTGTCATCCTATTTTTAATTCTATCCAGTTCTATGTTTTTATCAACAATTTCTTCATCAAGCTTCTGAAACTTGAGTTGCAGCTCTTTTATAGCATGAGATAGCTTTGCTGCCTTCAATCGATTTAACTCATTCTTAATGTAGTTGAAACGGAAAAGGTCGTTTCTCTCTTTCTCAAGCTCAAGTAGTCTGTCTCTAACCTCCTCATATTTGCCAACAGCAACCTTAAGATTTACTTCAGCTTTATCCAGCTCCGTTTGTGCTTCATGCTTTTTCCTCTCATATTCTGAGATCCCTATTATAGACTCAATGTTCTTTCTACGGTCTTCTGGCGAGAAGTCAGCTATCCTCATGGTTGTGCCTTGATAAATAAGGTTCATTCCGCCAGATAGGGCTGATGCTCCAAGAATATCTACAATGTCTCCTCTTGAATACCTCTTTCCGTTAACTCTATATGTGCTAACCCCATCAGTCCCTATATATCTTGAAAAAATTACTATATCCGTGTCTACAGGTATCATTCTATCGGAATTATCTAAATGAATTGAAACAAAGGCATGTTTGGCTTTAGGCACCTCTCCGCTTCCAGCGAATAGAAGACCTGAAAAACTTGTAGCCCTTAAGCTTCTTGAGCTTAGTTCACCCAGAACAAATTGAATAGCGTCAACAATGTTTGTTTTTCCACTTCCATTTGGACCGATTACGGCATTTAGGTCCTTATCAAAGGATAAAGAAGTTTTTCTCGCGAATGTTTTAAATCCCAACAGTTCAAGTTTTTTTAAGAAAACCATCTGCAGCTATACCTCTGATCTTCGAACAAAGCAAAAGTAATCATTAAAAAATGAAAACTTAATAAATACCTCAGCATATTTTGCTTCTTCATTAAGATATCATATAAGCTTAATTATTTAGTCTATTAACTTTTATTATCTAAACATAGTGATTTTAACCAATTTTCGCCTTCAAGTTAAAAATCCAGTCATTTTTTAACAAGTCTGACTTTGTAAAGTTTTTCTCTACTAGTTGTGTTTTAGCAAGAAATCCCACACTACCCGAGCTAGGGGTTCCTTGAAAGTTTAATTATTACAAGACTTTTTATTAATCAGTTTTTAGGAGGCTTAACATGTCAGACAATATCCACAACTTAATTCGTCGAAGGACTGAGGCTCTGAGGAGGGAGATGAAAGCTTCCAACGTCCCCTGTTACATATCCGGGGGTTTATCAAATATTTATTATCTAACTAACTATCTTGAAACTGGCGAAGCCAACATTTTCATGCTAATTCCTCTAGACTCAGATCCAGTCTTGTTTGTCCCTCGGATGAATTATGCGCGTGCACTAGAGAACGCTGTAGGATGTTACGTTGAGCCGATAGAAGCTGGCGAAAAGTTCAGTGAAAAGATATCTGAAAAAATTAGAGAAATGCATGTAAAACAAGTATTTTTCGATGAACTTTCAGCAGTATCATACAAATCAATCAAAAAGTCATTAGACAAACAGCTTCTGGAACCAAAGCCAGACATATTTCAGAGACTTAGGCAAGTTAAAGATGAAGCTGAAATGAGGCTTTTAATTAAGGCAGCAGAACTTTCAGCTCTTGGCGCTAAAACTGCCCTAGAGACATTAAGAGCGGGGCTGAGAGAATTTGAAGTAGCGGCAGAGGCCGAGTATGCAATGCGAAAAAGAGGTTCTGATGGCGTAGCATTTGAGACGATAGTGGCTTCAGGTTCGCGATCAGCATATCCTCATGGCGAATGTGGTAGAAGGAGGATAAAAAATGGCGATGCAGTTATCGTCGATATTGGAGCAAACTATAGAGGGTATAAATCAGATATAACTCGAACCAAGTTCATTGGGACACCCTCTGCTGAACAACTTCATGCATATACCGTCGTTTATAGCGCTTATGAAGAGGTTTCAAAGAATGTAAAACCGGGAATGGTTGGGAAAGATATTGATGGTATTGCAAGGGGGATAATTGAAAGAGAAGGTTATGGGAAATACTTTTTACATGGACTTGGGCATGGTGTTGGAATAGATATCCATGAATCCCCGTGGTTGACAGTTAGAAGCAATGATTATATTGTTGAGAAGAATGTTATCACCCTAGAACCTGGAATCTACATTCCACATAAATTTGGGATTAGAATCGAAGATACAGTTAGAGTCACCAAGGATGGTATAACCGTCTTAACTCAGCTAGCGAAAAACATCTACTAGGCACCCCATCTTCTCTTACGCTGCTGATAGACACGTATAGCTCTCATGAGATCGATTTTTCTGAAAGCAGGCCAGTACACATCAAGAAAGCAAAGTTCACTATAAGCGCTTTGCCATATTAAAAAGTTGCTCAATCTCTCCTCACCTGATGTCCTAATTATTAAATCTGGGTAAGGGTTTGGTAGAAAACTAGTATATAAGTGGTTTTTAATGGTCTCTTCATTAAGTTCATTAGAGGAGAGTTTTCCTTCTTCAATATCTACCGCTATCTTCTTAACAGCATCTAAAATTTCGGCTCTTCCCCCATAAGCTACGGCCATATTTACAAAGTATTCTTTATAATCCTTAGTTTTCTCTTCAAGTTCCGTAACATATTCTTCAATGGTCGGGGGCAACATCCTTCTGTCTCCCATTATTTTAATCCGTATTTTGTTGTTGTGAATACGCTTATCTGTGAGCAAAGCTCTGAAGTATTCCCCCAATAGTAACATAATTTCTCCAACTTCTTCTTGTGAGCGTTGAAAATTTTCGGTTGAGAAAACATAAAGGGTTATCGTCTTAATCTTTCCAACTTCTCTGCACCAATCCATGAGGTCTTCAACTTTCTTAGCACCTTCTGAGTGTCCAATCCCCGACCTTAAACCTCTCGATTGCGCCCATCTTCTATTTCCGTCAAGAATTATTCCGATATGGTTGGGTATCTTTCCCTCCTTGATATGATTCCAAAGAACCGACTCGTATATTCTCTCATAGAACTTCACAGACAGTGTGTTTGTAGCACAAAAAACTACAAATTTACGAAAACCCGAAATAATTTCATCTTTCGAGGGCATATTTTAACTGCTCGCATTTTCCAAAATTTTAGTTAAAAATATCTACGGCTAGCTTAAATTTATCCTTTGCTGGCTAACTAGAAAGTATCCATTAATTTATCTGTAGTCAGATGTTCCCCCTAAATAACACAACGTGCCATTATTCGGTTCGAGATAAAACTCACAAGGTCTTCCTTTTCACCGAATTATCGTCTCTTTGGAATCGGTAAAACATTCACAGTTCCTTTTATCTGGGATCCGCCGCAGTGTCTCCTTAATTAACTGAGTAATTATTTTTTTTCTCTTATTTGACATTCTTATGATTTCTTCAGTGTTGACTCTCGTTTGCAGTCCTGATGCCCTATTAGTAACGGTACATACAGAAGCATAGCATAGCTTGAGTTCTCTGGCTAAAAAAACTTCAGGAGCCGTGGTCATGCCCACCGAGTCACAGCCTAATATTTTAAGCATTTTAATCTCAGCGCGGGTTTCAAAACGAGGGCCATCCCTACAGGCTAAAACAGATTTGCTCCAGATCTTTCCCGTTCTTTTTGGTGTAGCTCTGATTAAACTATTTCTTAGCTCTGGACAGTATGGTTGTGTCACATCTACATGGGTGACTGGGGCATTATCATGAAAAGTGGAATCAGGATTTTTCGTAAGATCAATTATGTCATGGGGTATTAATATGTCTCCCGTTTTTATTGAATCATTTACGGCACCAACACGGTTAATGGCAATTATACGTTCTACGCCCAGAGAGTTAAGAGCCCATATGTTTGCCCTATAATTAATTTTATGCGGGGGAAATCGATAGGTTTCTCCATGACGTGGTAGCAAAGCTACGTACTTCTTCCCAACTTTGCCTATGGTAATAAGAGAAGATGGACCGTAAGGCGAGCCTATCTTCCTTGAATCTTCAACTTTATCAAAAAAATCAAGATATCCCGTTCCTCTAATTATTGCAACTCGAATCGACATAAAATCCATCCAGTGACTAATGATTGGGGTGTCTTCTCAAATTTTTCCTTTCTCGACTAGAAGCTTGAACTCTTCAAATGTAAGCTTATTTCCATTTCTAAGTTTTTCTTCTGCTAACTTTTCAATCTCTTCCTTACATTCAATTGCTTTCTTATCTCGTTCAGTTTGAGTTTCGTCTTGGAGCACCTTCAATTGGCTTACAATTTCATTCTTTTGTTGCATTATCTCAATATATCTTCCATGAAACTCGTTGGCTTTAATCTTGTTTTCAAAAATTATCTGTTGGATTTTATCTGCCTCATTTCTCAATTCGTTAATTTTTTTGAAGGTATCAGAAACCTTTTTATGATTCTGTTGACTGCCTTCAGCTAATTTTGAGAGTTTGCTATGGCAAATATTCATCTTAAGCTTTAAAGATTCAATTTCTGGTTTTAAATCAAAAAGTTTATCTTTTCTCTCTCTGATTCGCTTGTGAACTACCAATTGTTCTTCAAGTTTTTTAACCTGTTCAATTAGAGAGCGTTCCTCTTTAACGGATAAGCGCGTGGTCTGAAGTTTCCACTCAAGCTCTTTAAATTGTTTCTTTGCGGCTATTTCGCTTGAAGGAACGTATCTTCCCAGCTTCTCTGCCTCACCTAGGAGTTTGGCGTATACTTTTCTTCTTTCAGAGATTTCAAACTTCATTCCATCGCGTTGCTGTTTAAACTCCTTCACTTTCGAATTCATTTCATCTCGTATTTTCTTAGCTTTCTCTGCTTCTTCCCTCAGAGAAGCAATTTGTTTATGTAACAAATCTCTCTTTTTAGACCCTTCTCTGGCCTCATCGTTTATTGAGTCCCTTTGCTGTCTGAGGATTGACATCTCTTTGTATAAAATTTCTATTCTCTGGAGCATTCCGCTGATCGGTAGGACCCCCTAACTTATAAGAATAACCTTATGTGTTTAATTTTAAATTTTTATCTTATTCTATAGAAAGGTTTGTAAGTTCATTCAAATAGATAACAATTTGTGTACCTACTTGGTGAGTTTTAAGCACGTGCTATCGAAGTTTCTTAGTGGAGATAGAAAGACCGCGATATTTGCTTTAACCACCCAGTGTAATTGTAAATGTATCATGTGCAACATGCACAAGCAAAAACCAGAACATATCAGCCTAGATGATTCACAAAGAATTTTAGATTTTCTATCTGAAAACAGGTTTCTCACCGTTTATTTTACTGGCGGAGAACCAACTTTACATCCAAAATTGACTGATATAGTTCGTTATGCTGATAAAGTGGGTTTAGTTACCTCTATTACAACTAATGGAACATGTAGCAAGGAGACCATTTTGAGGTTAAAGAATGCCGGGTTGTATAATCTAAGTGTCTCTCTTGATCATTGGGACGCGGAGCTGTGTGAAAAGATAAGAGGTTACAGAGGTATAAAGACAAAGGAAGAAGAAATTATCACTTATGCTAAAGATATAGGACTACGTGTCTATGCGCTTGCATTCCTTAACCCTTTTCTCATTAGAGATGGGGTTGAAAATTTAGTAAAGCATGTTAACTTGAACCTTGGTGTTCCTTTTGGCTTCTGCTACCCCACTCAGTGCGAGACAAACAGTTTTCAATTAGGTAGCACGCTTTCTGAGGACGAGCTTTGCCAACACTTAGCAAAAAGCATAGAAAAAATTTTTCACCTCAAAAAAAAGCGTGGCTTTAAGATAGTTAACCCTAGTGCTTATTTAGAAGACATCTTAAGGTCTTATGCTAAGCGGAAACCGAACTTTTACTGCAAAGGAGGTAAAGATGTAGTTTATATTGATTGGCGGGGAGATGTTTATCCCTGTTTTCTTAAAACAAAAATATTTAATCTATTAAATGGTGATAAACCCAATTTCTTAGAAAAGGTAGCATGTAACGAATGTTTAATAAACTGTTTCAGAGAACCTTCCCTGCTCCCTTACTCTTTATCCTCCCCAAAGTTATTTTTAAAAGAGGCTTCCTGTTCTCACTCAATAAGAGATATGATCTTCTAAAAACGAGTGGTACTATCCAGTTTTATGGTTTAACTTTGTCCTTTATTATTTCAGTTACTACGCTATACTCTCCATGCTAGGATATACGCCATGGACTAGTGTAAATGTTCATTCGATGCCCTCTCACGAAGCATATGAGTGTCAGATGAGTTTTTTCCGCCGCCTGGACTCCTGAATATAGAGGACCACAGATGGATGCGATAATGGGAATCCCAACTCTGGCGGCTTTCAATACTATGTCGGCTGAAGGTCTGCCCGTGCATGTTAAAACACTGTTGGAGAGATCGGCACTTGAGAGAAGAGCTTCACC
>JBDRNN010000054.1:0-2635 GCA_043811145.1 Candidatus Bathyarchaeota archaeon | reverse complement strand
CCCACTCATTCTTGTTAGAAGGTTGAGGGCTGTTCTTTCCAACATTAAAATTGTGGAGGCGTTACCTTTGATCTCCATTATTTTCTGTCCCTTTTTTATTTCTGAACCATCACTCCTAAAGGGATTGATTTGGAGACCTAGGCTTTCAAACAAAATCTTAGCTTCTTCAATTCCAGCTAAAATTCCATTTTCTTTAGCAATAATTTCTGCTTTAGCCTTGGTTGAAGGTTGTACAAGAAGTTCAGTTGTTATATCACCTTCCCCTAGGTCCTCTGTTAAAAGTTTCTGAAGTTTTCTTTGTAGGACCCCTCTGGGCATAGACATTAGGCTCCACCCTCCATGTAATAGGTAATGCGTTTAGCTATAGTATTTAACGCATCTAATTTTGATGATAACCTCATAATTTTTTCAGCATTCGTCCAATAGCTTTTAGAACTAAATATTTCATCAACCGTTTCTAAGAGAAGCTTGGGAGAAAGTTTACGTTGGTCAATTGCCTTGGCCACACCAAGACCAATAGCTGATTTAGCATTACCTATCTGCTCTGTCTGTTCTTGAGTTGGGATCAACACCATTGGCTTACCATAAGCTAGAGCCTGGGTAACAGTAGAGTGACTTCCCCTACCGATAATAAGGTCACAAGCCTTCAACACCTCAAACCTTTGGGGCAACCAATCATAAACTGTTACATTTCCCCGTCTGGAATTTAACAAACCATTCCTATTCCCTAGAGAAATTACAACTTGATAACGGTCAGGGAAATTCATTAGAGCTTTTTGAAGTTTTTCACCCAACCACATTTTCTCAAGCCTAGGCCCACTTACCGCTACATAGATTAAAGGTCTATCATCAAATCTGAACTTTTCTCGAATATGCTTACTTTCGGGTAAATTCTCCGGTCGTACTGGTAAAACTGGACCTGTGAATTTCACTTTTTTCTCGTAAATTTTTGGGACTAGCATGTTATGAATTGAAACACAATTTGGAGGAAGAAAATCGGGAACCAATATCTCATCACTCATTCCCCATAAGGGACAAAGTAACCCTAGCTCAAGAGACTTGATTAAAGTAGGTACTATCTTGTGATGAACGAAACCTGCGGCGATTACATAAAACTGGTTTGAAATTGTTAAAACGGGTTTACCTAGAATTTTTCCAGCTATGATTGGTGTTAGACGAGAATCGGACACTATAAGATCGGGTTTAAATGAACGTATCTGACGCATCTCAAAAAAGATCTGTCTTACGATACGGATGAGGCTTTTAACTCCTTCCCACTTGAAGGATCTCCAAGGATCAACTGTGCCATCCGGCCAAGTCCAGTATCTGTATGGTGGTGAGGATACAACCTTAAAGCCTTCCCGCCTTACATAATCCACCCCATCTGAATAAGTTGAGAACAGAATCTCAAAGTCCTTGCTTCCTAGTCGTTTAGCGGTCTCCACACATCTGCCTACATGCCCAAGACCTATTCCACAGGGTGAGAAATATATTCTATGTCGCACGCTTGTAACCCTACAGGTTTTGAGTTATCTTGTGTCTTCTTTGAAAGGTATATTTTGTGAGAAATAGATGTTGCATGCTACGTTTATTTAGCTCTTTTTTAACGCAGGAAGCTTCTTGTTCAGGATTATTGTCAACAAAAAATGTGTTATTTTGCACATTTTTTAGCGTCTTTGAACACATCATAGGCCTCTTTTACGGTTACATTTTCATGGATAATAGCACGTAAGGCCTTGATCATGGCTACGGGGTGTTCATTTTGCCATACATTCCTTCCAAGATTTACACCTATAGCTCCCTTCTGAATACCATCATGAACAAACTCGAAAACTCCGAGTTCCGACTCTACCCTTGGTCCACCCGCCATAACGACAGGTACTGGACAGCCGTCAACAACTTTTTCAAAGTCTTCACACCAGTAAGTTTTTACCACCCTTGCACCAAGTTCAGCAGCGATACGACAGGCCAAAGCAAGATAGCGAGCATCACGTTTCCCAAGCTCTTTTCCTACAGCAGTAACTGCCATCACTGGAATACCGTACGTTTCACCCTCATCAACAAGCTTGGATAGATTTAGCAACGATTGGCGTTCATATTCGCTACCTACAAATATGGAAATGCCGACAGCGGCCGCATTGAGGCGAATGGCTTCTTGCATAGATGTAGTGATTCCTTCATTAGCTAGGTCTTTCCCAACCATGCTAGTACCGCCCGATACTCTCAGTATTATTGGTTTGCTCTTCTCAGGATGTATCGATGAGCGTAACACTCCCCTCGTAACGAAGAGTGCATCACAATACGGTAGAAGTGGTTTGATAGTTTTACCGGGTTTTTCGAGTTTTGCGGTAGGACCTTGAAAGTATCCATGATCTATTGGTAAAAACAAACAGCGGTTATCTGACTGGATTAGTTGCGCTATACGATTGTTCATTCCCCAATCCATGTGACAATCACCTTTCCTATATTGCTCTGATATACTGAAATAAATCCTTTTTTTCCCATTTACGCTTATCAGAGCCCGAAAAGTTCAGTAACTTCTTCTAACCAGATATAGCCAAGGGATAATATCACATGGGAGGAGTTTCAAGAATCAGTATTTCAATACCACCGAAACTGTTGAAAGAGTTCGAAG
>JBDRNN010000053.1:0-2806 GCA_043811145.1 Candidatus Bathyarchaeota archaeon | reverse complement strand
CTTAATGCCTCTATTTGAATTCTGAATCTGAATTAGAGATACTGATAATTCAACTTTTAGATTCATAAATGCTTTAACTTAACTAGGATGTTTGAAGGAATTAGCTAACTGGTGATTCCAATATGAAAAACAAAGAAACTAAAAGATCCTTTTGTCAAAACTCAGCAGTCACACCTTTTCAGCAAACCTTGAATTATAGTTTAGAAACAACAAACTTTCAAGGAGAGGAAAAAATGTTTGACGCTATGTTGGTTAGGCTTGCAGAAACGATTATTTGGCATACAATTTTGAGTTGAGGAATTTTCATGAGAATGGTTTCCCTTGTTTTCATTTTTCTCTCGTTACTCTTTTTGTTTGTTCAACCAGCGTTCACTGAAACTTCATTAATTGAAGTTGAATCATCAAGACATTTGGAGGAGGGGATAGGCACTGAAAGTTTTGTCAATATAATCTTGAACTATTCTTTTACGGAAAATATTGTAGGATTGATTATAACTGAACGTATTCCTAGCGATTTTAAGTTTGTAAACTCGTATTCAAATCCTCCAGCTAGCGCCGTTAAAACTAATGAAACTGCAAATGAGGTCAAGTGGCTATTCATTAGCCTCGAACAGAAAAAAGAAATAACAATACACTACACAGTGGAGGTCCCAATAAACTTCAATGAAAACACTTACACTATTGATGGTTATTGGACAGCGGTGGGCACAGAAACAGAAGCAGCGGGCATTTCTCCAATTACAACGATTCAAGAGGAAAAATCTATCGACTCCACAATACCGATTCACATCATAGCCAGCATAGGGGCAGTTTTAGTTGCAGCTGTAATTATTGTTGTCATTTTAGCGCGGAGACACAGCTTTGCCCGAGAGGCTGATTACTAGCGTGCTAAAAGAGAATGTACTAGTCTCGGTTGTGCTGCCGGCATTTAATGAAGGCAAATATATCGAAGAGAGCTTAAAGCGGCTGGACTCCAGTTTCAGAAATGGCTGCCTGAATCATGAGATCGTAGTAGTCGATGATGGAAGTGAAGATAATACTCGTTTGAATGCTTGGAAATATGCTAGAAGAAATGGACATGTGAAGGTTATTGCGTATGACCGTAATTTGGGAAAAGGTTTTGCGGTTAAAACGGGGTTTTTTGGAAGTGCAGGAGATGCTATTGTCTTTCTAGATAGCGATCTAGATATTGACGTTAAACAAGTTGGCAATTATATTCAAGCCTTAAGGTTTGGAGATATAGTAATCGGTTCTAAATACCATCCTGAGTCTGTTGTTGAAACATCTTTTCTTCGAAGATTTTTGAGCCGCGGTTTCAATATTTTGACTAGATTGCTAACAGGCGTCAAGATTAAAGATACGCAAGTCGGCATCAAAGCCATTCGTCGCGATGTTTTTACTGGAATTTTTAATCAGTTATGTGTCAAGCGTTATGCTTTTGATGTGGAGCTTATGGTTTTGGCTTACGTTTATGGTTTGAATGTTGTTGAGTTACCTGTTAAATTGAAGATAAGCAATAAACTTGATATTAATGACGTTTGGCACATGTTCCTTGATCTGCTTGGAATATCATATAGACTCCGAATCAAGAAGTACTACCAAAAGAGACTTTGACCTTGAAATTCTTGATTTTTAATTGGCGTTGTTGGCTTAACCCTGCAGCAGGTGGAGCTGAAATTTTCACTAGAGAAGTTGCTAGACACTGGACTGAACAAGGTCATGAAGTTACTTTGTTTACTTCCGAGTTTCAAGGTTGCAAAAGGGAAGAAACAAGTAATGGAGTCCGAATTATAAGGGCAGGCGGAAAATTCTCAGTTTATAAAAAGGCGAAAGAGTGTTACAAGAAGTATTTTTCAAAGGAGAACTACGATGTTGTCATTGACGAAATCAATACAAAACCTTTCCTAGCACCCAAGTTTATCAATAATGGCGAATTGGTTGTTGCACTTATTTACCAGTTAGCTAGGGAATACTGGTTTTATGAGACGCCTTTCCCCATAAATTGCTTTGGCTATTATTTTCTTGAAAACAGATGGTTGAAGAACTATACTGATATTCCAACATTCACAATTTCGAACAGCACAAAACAGGATTTAGCTAAATTAGGTTTCAAGAGAATATTTGAGGTTCCTGCAGGATTAAACTTCAAACCTTTGGACACAGTTTCCAAGAAAGAAAAATATCCAGTTATTGTTTATGCTGGACGTTTAAAACGTGCTAAGCGTCCCGATCATGCTGTTAGATCATTTGAATTAGTAAAGAATAAAATTCCTGAAGCAGAGCTTTGGGTTTTTGGAGAAGGCCCCCTAAAAGCAGAATTGAAGAGAATGAAAGTTGACGGTGTTAGATTTCTGGGTAATCTTCCTAATAGGGAGAGAAGAAATATGATTGAACGAGCTTGGGTATTGATTAATCCTAGTGTTCGTGAAGGTTGGGGCCTAAATATCATTGAAGCTAACGCGCTGGGAACGCCGTGTGTTGCTTATGATGTTCATGGATTACGTGATTCGGTTAGGAATAATGAAACAGGCTTGCTTGTGAAAAGTGGTTGTATCGAGAATCTTGGTGACGCGATTGTAAGGGTTCTTAGACATAATTCGCTTAGGAATCAGCTGAGTCAAAAAAGCTTGGAATATTCTAGACAGTTTAGCTGGGATAAAACGGCTGAAATCTTTTTGAATAAAATTCTACGACTTGGATGTGTAAGTCGTCAGGCTCCTATTAGTCATCTGTTGGTAAGTTGAATTGTCCTCTGAAAAATTTGGTTAATAAAAAAAAGGGGGATTGAGGAATGTGTCCTCATTCC
>JBDRNN010000052.1:0-4397 GCA_043811145.1 Candidatus Bathyarchaeota archaeon | reverse complement strand
CACATTTTCAAGAAAAAGGTGTTGAGACGATTGAGGAATGTTTTCCGTTTAAAGATACGTCAACAGTTACATGGATAAACGTTAGTGGTATTCATGAGATTGAAATTATAGAAAAAATCGGAAAACATTTTGGTATCCATCCACTTGTGCAAGAAGACATTGTAAATACAAAACAACGTCCCAAAATGGAGAGTTTCGAAGACCACATCTTTGTCACCTTGAAAATGATTTACTATGATGAAGAGAAAAATGGTCTATCAGTCGAGCAGATCGGTTTAATTTTCGGCGCAAATTTTGTAATTTCATTTCAAGAAACCGAAGGAGATGTTTTCGAATCTATACGAAACAGACTCAGAAAAGGTAAAAGTCGAATTAGAAAGCTGGGCTCAGATTATCTGGCGTATTCCTTGTTAGATTCTATAGTTGACAACTATATTTTAGTCTTGGAAAAATTAGCGGAAAAACTAGAGTGTTTGGAGGAAGAAGAAGTTACCAACCCCACACCTAGTAGCTTAAAGACACTTCGGAGCCTAAAAATGGACATATTACCATTACGAAAAGTGATTTGGTCACTAAGAGAGACAATCGGAGACTTGCAACACGATGATACACCCCTGATTAAGGAGTCTACCCGAATATACATTAGCGATATTTATGACCACATAACTCAGGCGGTTGATACCATAGAAACATTTCGCGATATGATTTCTGGTATGCTTGACATTTACCTTTCAAGTATGAGCAATAAAACGAATGAAATCATGAGAGTATTGGCAATCATGGCATCTGTATTTATCCCGCTGACTTTTATCGCAAGCATTTATGGGATGAACTTTCAATATATGCCGGAACTTGGATGGGTTGTGGGTTATCCAATGGCTCTACTCATAATGACAGCTGTTGGTACTTTGCTATTTGTATATTTCAGGAGGAAAAAGTGGTTATGATTGCTTTTCATTTATACTAGCTTTGGTAACTCGTCCTGCATACTTAGTTTTAATTTAATTTTATAGGTCAAAATATGTTTTTGGTCTATTGGGTCTTCGTTTCCAAAAGTATCGCTATCTTCATTTTCGCAAATTATTTATTTCTTTCAGTATATTGAGGACTTCCGGCTTTTTGGAAAATTCTTCAAAGCTAAAATATGCCTTCCTGCACCAATTTGAGGGTTTTTCAACTCCTGGAACATTTTGAGGTTTTGTTTCAAGCCACAAATCCTCTAAAGTTGCAAGAATGATTTTAGCACGACTTGCGCTTATGTACCTCAAACAGGAGGCAAGAATCTCCTTTATGGTCGCTGGGTTTTTCAGCCAACCTTTATTCTGTAAGAAAACTATCAATGCTTCATTTAGATACTGGCGGTATCGTCGTTCCCTCTGCGCGCCTTGTTTAGTCAAGATACCAAGCCTGAGCCTTTCTTTTATGTCGAGAAATTTGATAAAAGCTGCAAAAGGAAACATATCATGCGTGTTGACGCTAGCTACAGAAGCTGACGGAGGCGCGCGGAGTGCTTGGTTAGGGTTATCTGCAAGCTCATACTGTGTCACGTACATCTGCTGAATATTGTGCTTGACCATCATACGGTTAACATATGAAGGCACTGTACCGAGATTCTCACCTATAACTAATGACTTGTATCGATGTGATTCAAGACTCAAAATTGCATAAAACTCGTCAGCGTGATACCGAACATAAACTCCCTCCCTAGGCGTTAGCCTTTTTGGTATCCAGTAAAGTCTATGAAATCCCATCACATGATCTACCCGAAGAAGACGTGTGTGTGCCATTTGATGACGAATACAAGAGATAAAGTACCTATAGTTCTGCTCTCGGATCCTTTCAGGATGTAAAGGAGGAAACCCCCAATCCTGCCCGTTGGTGAAGACCGCATCTGGAGATGCTCCTGCTGATACGTCCAAAGCAAAAATGTCACAATTCTTCCATACATCGTAGCTGTGGGGATGCACACCTAATGGTACATCAAGATAAAGGCCTACACCTAAATTACGAGCCTTCTTTGTAAGTGAATCCATCTGCTCGTTAGCCAACCACTGGACATATAGATAGTAACGCATAGTTTTCTCCTCATAATCTTCTGGCTCAATGTTACCTTCGCGAGTTGGTTGTGGCCAATTCGGCCATGGGACACGTTGCTTCTCGCATGTTGCACGAAAAGACGCGTAATCCAGTAGCCGTGGGTGTGTCTTAGTAAATCGATTAAGGGCAGCATACCGTTCCAATTTTTTAGTAAAGAAATATTGTGCTAATTCTTCAAGTATCCTCCGCTTCAATGCCATTTGTTTTTTGTAGTCGATTAAGCTCTGTGATCTCATTGTTTCAATTTCTCGGTGGGATTCTTTTGATTTGAGGAGTTTTTGTGCTGTGGGGCAGTTTTCTAGTTCTGGAATTTTGTTGATATCTAAGTAGAATTCATTCCAGAAGAGACGACTCGCTGGATTGTAGGGGCTTGGATCGAAAGGTTCATCTAAGAAGGAAGCTAGAAACGGTGGCATTCCTACTACACTACCTCCCAGTCTTTTTAGCCATAGCATGAGTTCTTTGAGGTCTGAGAAATTCCCTGCACCCCAACTCTTCTTTGAGTGAAGAGCATAAAGCGGTATAAATATTCCCCACAATTTATGTGAATCTTTTTTAGGAAGCGGGTAAGCTCTAAGTGGAGCTGAGATAATCATAGTCTTGAAAAAGTTGCCTTGCATTTCGATGCCAAGTGTGTGATATCCTAGTGGCAAGTTTGGTAAAGTGAGCCTTTTTGTAACATATTGTGTTTTTTCTATGTTTTTTGTTTGAAATGTCGGTAAGTGGGTAACTTTGTATCGCAGTTTTTTAACTTTTCCGGTTTCAAGTTTCAGATGACAGGTTAAATATCCGGAAGCTTTATCCTCAGGTATGCGTAGGTTCATTGCTCCTGTATATCTATCCCATGCCACAACGACTGGCTCAACACATCTTTTCCACAGTGACTCTTTACGCTCCCTAAACGCTGTAGGAACATCCCTTAACGTCTTTACATTTACGCCTAGTGCACGAAGCACCAATAGAAGAGACTTTTGTGAAGCCTTTTTTCGATGACCATATACATTGTAGTAGGCTGTTTGTACACCATACAGGTGTGATAGTGAGCTTAACTTATGGATATGTTTCGTAGACATAGGAATTCACGTGTTCAAATAAATGTATGAACTTCTGCCCTTATGATGTTCCGTTAAAGTCATAGACTATCAACCCCGGAAAGTTAATTTTTATTTATTCAACAATAATGCTACGGGGAAGTTTTCCAGTACACAACCAACCGAAAATATGTCCTCATGCTCCATTTTAGTTGAATGCAAGTTTCTTTGCGTGAATATTTCTTCCCACAAGGCAGGAGAATTCTTAGGAAGAAGAAGTTGTGTATTCTTCCACACTTTTACGCCTAGTGGATATTCTCCCAACTTAATTAAACTTGTTAAAAACCTCGGAGCAACTATGATCGCCCATTCTTCATTTCGTTTTCTGCAAAATGCGATTATTTTTTTGCGATACTTCCCTTTAACTCTAATTGGAATATAATCTCCCTCTTCAAACAATTTTCTACTGCTCCGTCTTACACCAAGCAACCTACGTGTCTCATATAGCTTTACAAGTCCATCCTCGAAATTTTGCAAGAGTTTTTCCATTTCAAGTTTTTTTCCACTTATAGCAAGAACATCATTCAGAGATCTCAATCTTTTCTCGAAATCTACATTCCGGCGGTTATCGGGATCAACTAGGTTAAGGTCCCATAGTTCCGTCCCTTGGTAGAAATCGGGTATCCCTGGACTAGCTATCTTGAGTAGAATCTGTGAAAGTGAGTTAAATAACCCGTAGTACGCTATTTTTTTCTGGAAAATAATAAAATCTTGTAAAAAGCGGTTCCCTTTTGCAGGATCCAAAGTTTTACCTACAAACGAAGTTATCGCTTTTTCATACATCACATCTGGTTCAAGCCATGAACTATTAATTTTCGCCTCTCTGACTGCTTTAACCATGTGCTCCTTAACGCGTTCAGCAAACTCTGGTAACTCATCTAATTTAGATGGGAATGCACCTACTAATGTTTGATAGATATAATATTCTTCATTATTGTCAGGAGCAAGCTTATTGCCTACTCTTATCTTTTTATTGAAATTGAGCTCAGCCCATTTCCTAACTTTCGCACCCCATTCCGATGGCATCTCAGATAGCACATTTAACCTTGCTCTTACGTCTTCTCCTCTTTTCGTATCATGTGTTGATGTTGTATTCATCGAAAATGGCCATTTGTTAAGCCTTGTCTTGTTAAATTCATGGAAATCACCTATCGATCGTCCAAAGATTTGGGGGTCAGCTCCTACTTCGTTTAGGGATATTAACCTGTT
>JBDRNN010000051.1:0-10781 GCA_043811145.1 Candidatus Bathyarchaeota archaeon | reverse complement strand
GAAAAAGGAATAGTATCTGAAGAAGATTGTGTGCTTATAGACAGTTCTACAAAAGACAAAATACTTCAGGAAACATCTGGTGAAGGTGTTGATATAGTTATTTTAGCAACCACCTTTTCTATTGATTATTTAAGAGAATCCGTTGGATTCGTAGGAAATAATGGGAAGATAGTTTTATTTGGAGGTACGCGTAAGGCTGATATAGTTTCATTTAGAGGGGGAGACTTAAACTGCCATGATATACGTGTTAATAATAAGAGAGAAGAGCTTGAGGTTGCTGAAGGCAAGACAGTAGAATTTATAGGACGGCGTAAGCCCACAGTAGATGATTTTGAGGAGGCTATAGATCTTTTAAGTTCGGGAAGAGTTAAGGCTTCGCGGTTAGTTAGCCGAGTTGTTTCTTTAGATAATCTACCGAGGATAATGGAAGGCTATAGACAAGGAGATCCGATTTTAGGAAAGGTTGTTGTAGATATGCGACTACAGGAACATGTAATGCTAACTCCAGATAACTGGGATGGTGCTATAACTGGAGGAATTGGCAAAGAAAAGGCTGTTGTTATAGGCGCAACAGGTGATTTAGGATCCCAATTAACAAAATCGCTTGTAGATGAAGGTTATGAGGTTACAGTTTCAGTGAGACCGCAGTCAATAGAAAAACTCAGAGATAGAGTTGGAGATAAGGTAGCCAAGGTTGGAATTTTAAAAGGCACTGTTTTTTCAGTAAACAATTTAAAAGAGATGGTTGCTTTAAACAGTACAATATATGATATGTCTGGTTTGGTTGGTTTGGATATAGAAGAAGAAGATTATCTAGAAGTTTTAGCTGTAAATGGATTTTCTAAAGGTTTGATAACGTCATTGATAAAGAGAGCAAATAGAGAAAGTAAAGTAAGAGTCATTTATCCTTCGACTCAAAGGATAAGTTTGATTTCAGATAGAGAAGATGTAAAGACATGGGTAGATAAGGCTGTGGCTGAATTTGATTTGATTGTTGATGATCTACTTAGAGAGAATAATGATGTAGGGGAGCAGGTAATAAGATTTGCAAGGGCTTTTATATTAGAGAATCCTATGCCGCCGGACCTGAATATTTATGAACTTTCAAAGTTAATTGCAGAATCTTATATAGCAAGATTGGATAATTCAGTTAATGCAAGAATAGCTCATGCATATGGTGAAGGATATGTATTAAGTCGTACAGTTCCACGAATGGTTGACACACTAGCGAGAGGAGGTAGACGTGAAGAAAAAAATATCCTTATATATCCAATTTATGTAGATGATTTAAATGAGATATTGATAAGATTAGCAAGGGTGGACGAGATGCATTTGGGTCGTTATGGGTTAAGCGATGTTACAACAGGTGATGAAGTGACAAAGGATGAGATTATAAAGCTAGTAGGAAGCGTTACCCCCCTTAAAGGAGAGGTTGTATTAACTGAGGAAACTCCTGAGAATTCACATAAAGTTGTAGATGTTCAGAGATCACAGGAATTATTAAGCAGGCCTTTTACCCCTTTTGATAAAGATATGATGGGAAGATTAATTGATTATGTTTTGGCCCAGAAGGTAGATCGTAGCCATAGCTTAGATGATATCGTATCTCTTCAGCAGGTATCGCCTCCTAATGTAATAGTGCTTGATGTAGGTGGTACTACTGCAAGGGTTGGAATTTATACATCAGAAGGGGAGTTGCTAAAAGAGGTATATAGATTTGAGACACCTAGTTTTAAAACAGTCCCGGGTAGACCAGTAGAAGAACTTCAGGAATTACTCTTGGATAGAATAGAAGAATACGTAAAAATCTTACAAGTTGAACATCCTGAAATGACACTTTCAGACCTTGCAATTTGTTTTGCAGGTACAGTAAAAGAAGGAGGAGTCATTGGTAAAGCAGCTTCATTGTGGGGTGGTTTTGAGGATTTTCCTCTTAAAGGAAGATTAGAAGAGAGAATACCAGGTTTGAATTTTCACATTACTAATGATCTTGTTGCTGCGTCATGGAGATACGGAATACTGGATAGATACAAGGATCAGAAAAAAATCTGTGTTCTTACTGTAAGTTCAGGTGTAGGATATAAGATATTTGATGTTGTGAATCCAGATATTAGTGACTACCATGTAGCATCTTTGGGACATATCAGAATAGATGAATCTCCAGATGCCCTGATGTGTGATTGTGGAGAAGAAGGGCATCTTGCTGCTTATATATCAGGAAGAGCGGCTGAGCGAAGAATAAGAATCCAGGCAATTGAAGATTTAGAAGGTTTTAGGAATTCATCTCTTTTTGGAATGGCTAGGACAAAGATCGAAGAGATTTCAGTCGAGAGGCGTAAAGAGCTTCTCGAAGATAGAGTAACTAAAGATATACTTGATAGACTTACTCCCCAAACAAGGGAGCATGTGGTAGAAATATTATCTCTACAAAGTATAAATTATGAAGATCTTAGATCTATTTATACAACGGACGAGGTTGATATTGCATGTGCGATTATTTTGGAAAATCGAGAATTTTGTGCCGCTGTTAATACAAATGATTTATTTGTCCTTTCCCTCTTGGATAATATGACATTACTTTTAGCAAGAGAATTGATTAAGATTGCCGCAAGTGGAATTAATAAATTTGTTATTATGGGTGGTTTTGCACAGGCAATTAAAGGAAATTTTGAACATTATCTGGTCAGGCATATGAAGGCCATAGGGTTATATGGCAAGGATGATGAGCATATAGAGGGTTTACTTGATTGGGCAGAGGATGATGATAAACATGGCCTTGTAGGTGTTGGTAGTATGGTTAGATACTCTTATTTGCAGGATCAGCAGATTGCAATAGAGAAGATAGAACAAACATTAGAGTTTTCAAAAGTTGTGGAATTAAAAGATGCTATAATAGAACGTCTAAGGAAGAACAAAGAGCAGCATGGGGAAAGATTGATGCAGGAAGACGTAGATTTACTTAATAGGGCCTTTGCAGCAAGTTATGTTGCTTATAATATTTTACCAGGCGAGGTACAACTAGGAAATGACGGTAGATGGTTTTTATACCATCCATTAGAAGTGGCTAAATATCTTGTGGAGAGGTTAGATACTACAGATGTCAAATTGGTTGCAGCTACTTTTTTACACGATGTAGTAGAGCATACACCACTTAATGCAGAACAAGTTGAATATCATTTTGATAGGGAAATTTTGAACATAGTACTGGATCTTAGTCAAGAGTCAGATATACAATATATGAATATTGCACAATTGAACAAGAAAGGCTTTAATGTGGAAAGGGTTGCGGATTTGTTAGGTATAGACGGTATCGAAGACGCTGAAGCAGCAACAAGAATTGCCCGTATAGCATTGAAGATAGAACATTATGATAGATTAATGTATAGGCCATTAGATAAGAGAACCAAACTACTTAAGGTAGTTGACAATATAGTCAATTATTCATCTATTGATCGCCTTCCTCTGGACGAAGTTAAAAGAAGAGAGGTTGCAGAATTAGAGATGTTCAGGTTTTTCTCAGATGCTTTTGTAATGCCAGATGGTGTTAAACAAGAGATAAATTATTACATTGATAAGCTGTTAGAGATTCCATATCTTGGAGATTCAGCAAGAGCATTTGTAGATGGACAGTACGTTGAGTATGAAGAAAAAGGAAATAGAGTTGATACATCTGGATTGGATTTGGAGCAATTAAGATCAAGAAAGGCATATTTTAAGATACAGGATGGGGTAGTGGAGCCTGATAGGATATTATTTGAACCCACGGCCATAGTTTTTGGATATCCTTTATCTGAAGATATTGTAGAAAGACTTAAAGGGGTGCAAGATCGAATAAGCCAATTTTTTGGAGAGACAATATCTAGTCCTTTTGAGGGATGTATCTTTTACAGAACCAATATGAGAAAAAAAAGCCATATAACTCTTGTAAGTTACGGTCATTATTCAGAGTCCGAAGATGATGTAGATAGATATTTGCCATTAGAAGAAATTAGAAAATCAGGTAAGATTTTAGAAAAATATCCGCCTGTTACTGGATTTTTTAGAGGTCTACAGATAATGCCAGAGGGGACTATTCTAGCAAAAGTTTATGTAGAAGATGACGCTGCATTCAGAATAAGAAAAGAGTTAATCGAAACATTTCCTGGAATTAGGCAGTTTGTAGCTCCGATTCTATATGTAAATCTTGGTCGTTTATTGGACGAAGATATTGCTTCAGAAAAAATAGCAGGATTTAATAGTGAATTTGCAAATGTCAAGATAGGTAAACAGCGTTTTACAAAAGCCAGAGCCCATAATGGGCAAGAACTACCATTGTGGAAGTTTAATTTCAGAGATTATTATGATTTTAATAAAATTTTTAGCAAAAGTAAGTTTGATATGCAGCAATTAAATAGAATAAAACCTTCTTCCGGATGGCATAGCTTATAGAGGAAGGTTATGGATACAGGATTGCGATTCTGTTATCAACATCGTCCAGCCCGGGGAGTGTGTTGTGCAGGGATTGCGTTTCGATATATCAAGCAAACGGATTAGACAGGCAGTCTCCGGAAGATGCCATTGTTTATATTATGCGAGCAAGGATGCTTGACCGGTAGCTCTACAACAGTTTTATTGTGAAGAGTTCCTTCTGTGGCCACTTTCCGTAATCATTCTTTCCTTCCCATTTTTCATTACTGCGCATAGTTTTTTTATATTTTTCGTGTTATTCATTGACACGGAGGGTGTTTTGGAGTAAGATTTATATAACAGTTCTGTTATTTAGATTGTTTTGGGAGGTTTATTTATGGTGTTGCGCTTGGATGGTGCGTTTAAGGCTTTGGGTGATTTGAAGAGGCTTCGGATTTTGAAGCTTTTGGAAGGCAAGCATCTTTGTGTTTGTGAGCTTGCTTTTGTGTTGGGTGTTAGTCAGCCTGCTGTGTCTCGGCATTTGAAGAGGCTTATTTCTGCTGGTTTTGTTGATTGCGAGCAGGATGGTTATTGGACTAATTATTTTTTGAATCCTAAAAGTGAGTATGCGAAAGTTTTGTTGGTTAATCTTCGTGGTTGGTTGGGTGATGATGAGGTTGTTAGGGCTGATTTGGTGAAGGTGAAGAAGGCTAATCGTAAGAAGTTGTGTTGTAAGTAAGCTGGGATATTTTTTTGTCTTAATTACATAACGATTTGGTTATTTGGAGATAAGGATGAAGGAAAGAGATAAGTTTTTGTTGATGGCGGCGGCTTTTTTGGTGTGCTTCTACTTGCCTGTCGAGTTGTTGCCTTTTAGGAATCCTGTTTTTGAGTCTTTGGCTTTGGTGCGTTGGTATGCTCGCGAGCATGTTTTGCTTTGTTTGGTTCCTGCGTTTTTTATTGCGGGGGCAATTTCTGTTTTTGTCAGTCAGGCTTCTGTGATTAAGTATTTTGGTGCTGAGGCAAAGAAGATTGTGGCGTATAGCGTGGCTTCTGTTTCAGGGACTATTTTGGCTGTGTGTTCTTGTACGGTTCTTCCGCTGTTTTCTGGTATTTACAAGAAGGGTGCTGGTCTTGGGCCTGCCGTTGCTTTTCTTTATTCGGGGCCGGCAATTAATGTGCTCGCAATTATCATGACTGCGCGTGTTTTGGGTTGGGAGCTTGGTGTTGCACGGGCTATTGGCGCAATTATTTTTAGTGTAGTTATAGGTCTTTTGATGCATCTTATTTTTCTTAAGGAGGAGCGTGCAAGGCAGGTTAGTGGTAAGTTTCAGGTTGGTGAAGTAAAGGAAGCGCGGCCTCTTTGGAAGAATGGTATGTATTTTTTCTCTATGGTTGCAGTTCTTGTTTTTGCTAATTGGGGGCGGCCTCAGGAGGGCGATACTGGCTGGTGGGCTGTTATTTTTGGTTCAAAATGGGTAATCGTGTTTGTTTTCCTGTCGCTTTTGGGATTCATGTTGTTTCGGTGGTTTAAAAAAGATGAGCTTAAGGAGTGGACGCAGAGTTCATGGGGATTTGCAAAGCAAATCATGCCTCTTCTTCTCGCGGGTGTTCTTGTCGCTGGCTTGTTGCTTGGTCGGCCGGGGCATGAGGGTTTGATTCCATCGGTTTTTATTGAGCGGCTTGTTGGCGGAAACTCTTTGTTTGCTAACTTTTTCGCTTCGATTGTTGGTGCGTTTATGTATTTTGCTACGCTTACTGAGGTTCCTATTTTGCAGGGCTTGATTGGTGCTGGTATGGGTAAGGGCCCGGCTCTTGCTTTGCTTCTTGCTGGGCCTGCGTTGAGTTTGCCTAATATGCTTGTGATTCGGGGTGTTATCGGCACTAAGAAGACTTTGGTATATGTTGGTCTGGTTGTAGTTATGGCGACTTTAAGCGGGATTTTATTTGGAGTGATTGCGGGATAATGGAGGAAATAAAATGAAGAAAGATATTAAAAAGATTGTTAGGGATGGTTACGCAAAGGTTGCTAAGCAGAATATTTCTTGTTGTCCTTCTGGCTCGTGTTGCGGAAGCGCAAGTTCTGTTCAGGACATAAGCAAGAGTGTTGGCTATAGCGGTGACGATATGAACGCAGTGCCGGATGGCGCGAATCTCGGGCTTGGCTGTGGTAATCCTGTTGCCCTTGCGTCTTTGAAGGATGGCGATGTTGTTCTTGATTTGGGTAGCGGGGCTGGTTTTGATGCTTTCCTTTCCGCCCAGCGTGTTGGAAAGTCTGGGCGCGTCATTGGGGTTGATATGACTCCTGAGATGATTGCTAAAGCTAAAGAGAATGCCCAAAAAGGTAATTATGAAAATGTTGAGTTTAGGCTTGGAGAAATTGAAATGCTTCCCGTAGAAGACAATTCTATTGACGTGATTATTTCAAATTGCGTCATCAATCTTTCGCCGGACAAACAGGCAGTTTTTAGAGAAGCTTATCGGGTGCTAAGGCCTAACGGAAGGCTTATGGTGTCTGATCTGGTGCTTGCCAAGGAACTACCTGTTGCGATTAAGGAGTCTGTTGAAGCTTATGTCGGCTGCCTTGCCGGAGCGATTATGAAAGAAAAATATTTGCAATACATAAAGGAGGCTGGCTTCAGCGAAGTTGTTGTGATTCAGGAAAACAGTTATCCGATAGAAGCTATGACAAATGATGTTACGGCGCAAGTCATCAATCAGAATCCGGATATTAGAGAAAAGGATTTAACAGATGCTGCATGTGCTGTGTTCAGCATAAAAGTGTCGGCAAAAAAAGAATAAATACTGGAGGTAACGGGAGATGAAAATAGAAATACTCGGGATGGGTTGTCCTAAATGTAAACAGCTTTACGATAATGTTTTGAAGGCTTTGAAGCAGTCCGGAAAGGATGCTGAGGTTGTTAAGGTTGAGGATTTGGAGAAGATTACTGAGTATGCTGTTATGACTACGCCTGCTTTGGTAGTTGATGGCGAGGTTAAGTCTGCGGGCAAGGTTGTTTCGCCTGATGAAATAACGAAATTGCTTGGTTAGCAAAGAATAGTCTTTTTTGAAGGATATGATTGGAGGTTTGTGAGGATGAAAAAATTTATTGTTATAGCATTGTTAGTTGCGTTTGGCGTGGCAGGTTTTATTTTGATATCTGGCAATGCCGAAACGCAGCCTTCCGCTGGTGGTGTAGATGCTGGAGTTGGTGGTTCTCGTGTTGTTGCGAGTTATTTTCATACTACATTTAGGTGTCCTACGTGCCATAAGATTGAGCAATATACCGAGGGGGCTTTGAAGGATTTTTTTGGTGGTGAGCTTGAGTCTGGCAGTCTTGTGTATCGGGTTGTGAATGTTGAGGATAAGGGTAATGAGCATTTTGTTCAGGATTATCAGCTTTACACCAAGTCTGTTGTGTTGTCGCTTGTGAAGGATGGTGAAGAGGTTAGGTTTAAGAATCTTGAGCGTGTTTGGCAGAATGTTGGGAGCAAGGATAAGTTTTATGAGTATATTGAGGGTGAGACTCGGTTGTTTCTTGACGAGTTAGGCGGGGGTGGTAGCTGATGATGGTTTTGTTGTCTGCTTTGTGGCTTGGCATTCTTACTTCTATTAGTCCGTGTCCTTTGGCTACGAATGTTGCGGCTGTTTCTTTTTTGTCGAGAAAGGTTAATCATCCTAAGGCGGTGTTGTGGTCTGGGCTTGCTTATTCGTTGGGGCGTGTTGTTGCTTATGTTGTTTTGGGGGCGGTGATTGTTTCGTCTTTGACGGGTGTTCCTGCGGTGGCGAATTTTTTGCAGAAGTACATGAATAGGATTCTTGGGCCTGTTTTGGTTGTTGTTGGCTTGTTTCTTTTGGGTGTTTTGAGGCTTAATGTTTCGGGTTTTGCTCTTTCTTCTGAGAGGCAGAATAGTTTGGCGGAGTCTGGTGTTTGGGGTTCTTTTTTGTTGGGTGTTGTTTTTGCTTTGTCTTTTTGCCCTATTTCTGCGGCGTTGTTTTTTGGCAGTTTGATTCCTCTTGCGCTGAATAATAATTTTGGTTTGGTTTTTCCGTTTGTTTTTGGTGTGGGCACGGGCTTGCCGGTTGTGGTGTTTGCGGTTGGTGTTGCGCTTGGCGTTAAGTCTATGACGCGCTGGTTTAGTCATGTCGCAAGGCTTGAGGTTTATATGAGGAAAGTAACGGGGGCGATTTTTATTATTGTTGGGATTTATTATGTCTGGGCTTATGTTGTTCCTAGCTTAACATTGTAGAGGTGGATATTTATGAGTAAAACAGTAGACCGAAACATGTCTGTGTTTGAGAGGTACCTGACTTTTTGGGTGCTTGTCTGTATTGGTTTTGGTATTTTAGCTGGTACGGTTGTTCCGGGTGTTGCGAAGTATCTTGATGGCTTGGCTATTTATGTTAATGGGGCGCCTGTTGTTTCGATTCCGATTGCGGTATGTCTGTTTTTTATGATGTATCCGATTATGGTTAAGATTGATTTTGCTGAAGTTATCCAGACTGGAAAGTCTCCTAAGCCTGTTGGTCTTACGTTGTTTGTTAATTGGCTTGTTAAGCCTTTTACGATGTATGCGATTGCTTTGTTTTTTTTGGGTTTTTTGTTTAAGGGTTTTATTGGGGCTGAGGCTGTTGATTTTGTGAAGCTCCCTCCGGGCGCGATGGATTGGGCTGTTGGCTCTGTGCATGGCGCTGGGACAGTTGTTATGCATGAGGGTTTGAAAGTGTTGCAGGTTCCTTTGTGGAGAAGCTATTTTGCGGGGTGTATTCTGCTTGGCATTGCTCCTTGCACGGCTATGGTTTTGGTTTGGGGTTTTCTTTCAAAGGGAAATGACGGTCACACTTTGGTTATGGTTGCTATTAATAGTTTGACGATGCTTTTGCTTTATGGTGTTTTGGGTGGTTTTCTTTTGGGTGTTGGGCGTATGCCTGTTCCTTGGCAGGCGCTGTTGTTGTCGATTGCGGTTTATGTAGCGTTGCCGTTAGTTGCTGGGTACTTTTCAAGAAAATGGATTATTGGCCATAAAGGGATTGAGTGGTTTAACAAGAAGTTTTTGCACGTCTTGTCGCCGGTTTCTATTGTTGCTTTGCTTTTTACGTTGGTATTGTTGTTTTCTTTTAAGGGAGAGGTTATTCTTGCTCAGCCGTTGACTATTTTGTGGATTGCTGTTCCTCTTTTTATTCAAACGTGTTTGATTTTTGGTCTTACGTATTGGCTTGCTCGTAAGCTTAGGTTGAGTTATGAGGACGCGGCTCCTTCGGCTATGATTGGCGCAAGCAATCATTTTGAGGTCGCTATTGCAACGGCAACAATGCTATTCGGGTTATCATCTGGGGCGGCTTTGGCAACTGTTGTTGGTGTGCTGATTGAGGTTCCGGTTATGCTGATGCTGGTGAAAGTTTGTCTAAAGACCAAGCATTTCTTTAGATCGGAGGCACAGACATGAAGAAGAAAGTTTTGTTTTTGTGTACCGGTAATTCGTGCAGGAGCCAGATGGCAGAAGGCTTTCTAAGGAATCTTGCTGGTGACAGGTTTGATGTTTTCAGTGCGGGTGTTAAGCCTACTGCTGTTAATCCTTTTGCTGTCAGGGTTATGCAGGAGGCTGGAATAAATATTTCCAGCCAAAGCTCAAAATCGGCTAATATGTTTTTGGGTCAGCAATTTGATTATGTTGTTACGGTTTGCGATAACGCCAAACAGACTTGCCCTGTTTTTCCGGGGCAATACGAAAAAGTTCATTGGGACCTTGAAGACCCGGCAGAAGCAAAAGGAACAGAAGAAGAAAAGCTTGAGGTGTTCAAGAAGACAAGAGAATTGATACAACAGAAGATTCTTCAATGGATAAAAGAATAAAGATGTCGGGCTTTAAAAAACAATAATTTTGTATCCTCCTAAGCAGTGTAATTGCTAAGCTTTCTTCTGAGGCTTCTTTCTGTAATCATTTTTTCCTTTCCATTCCTTAGAATGTAATTCTGTTGCTTTTCAGGTAGTTTCAGGAGGTTTAGGATTTGGGTTACTCTGACTCTTGAGATTCCGAGTTTTTTGGCGAGTTTGTTCTGGCTTAAGCCTTCTTCTTTCATTCTGCGCTGTAGTTCTCGTGCGTGCAGTATTGGGTTATTGTAGTTTTCGATGTACAGGTAATGTTTCATTTCTTTTTTTGTTGTGATTTTATCTTTTGGAAGAAATTCTGGCTTTTTCCCTTTATAGAGCGTCTTTGTCTTGTTATAATACTTGTAATACCAAGCGATTATTTCACTTACGGTTTTTGAGTTTGTTCTCCGAGTGTTACGTTCGGGGAGGGAGAAGGCTTACATCTTGACAGCATTATAATTGTGGTGTATACTTATTTCAGTAGATAGACAGAAAAGGATACTTAATGAAATGAACTTTAAA
>JBDRNN010000050.1:0-4237 GCA_043811145.1 Candidatus Bathyarchaeota archaeon | reverse complement strand
GGGAGACCGGATTGCAGCTTCACATCATGTCCCCTGCAACACATGTCACTACTGTAAAAGTGGCCATCAAACCATGTGCGATACTCTCCGTAAGACAAACTTCGATCCAGGTGGATTCTCCGAATATGTACGATTGCCCCCCATCAACGTAGATCGGGGAGTCTATCGGTTGCCTGACGAAATATCTTTCGAAGAGGCAACTTTCATCGAGCCACTGGCCTGTGTCCTGCGTGGACAAAGAACGGCTCACATTGAACCCGATCAAAGTGTACTTGTTATAGGTAGCGGTATTTCGGGACTGCTACATGTACAACTGGCTCGTGCACTTGGGGCCAGTCTAGTGGTAGCAACAGATATCCGTGAATACCGGACAAATGCGGCTAAAGAGCTCGGAGCTGATTCTATAATCTCTGCTAAAGAGGATGTACCCTCTCGCCTGCGCCAAACTAATGACGGTAAACTGGCAGATAGGGTGATTGTGTGTACCGGAGCCGTACCTGCAATCAATCAAGCTTTGAAATCTGTAGATCGCGGAGGCACCGTTCTTTTCTTTGCACCTACAGAACCCGGCGTAACTATCCCCATCTCCATAACCGACCTTTTCTGGCGCAACGACATAACGCTTACCACCTCTTATGCTGGTAGCCCAGAGGATCATTTTACCGCACTAGAGCTAATTCGTGCTCGAAAAGTACGTGTACGTGAGATGATCACGCATCGACTGAGCCTATCAGAGACAGGTCTTGGCTTTCAACTTGTTGCTAGGGCACAAGATTCAATTAAAGTAATTATTGAACCACAAAGATAATCTGAGTTAGGAGTATGGTATGTTGTTTACATTGGATCACACAGCTATAACAGTCAAAGATTTGGATAGATCCATTCATTTCTACTCAAAAATCTTAAGTTTTCAACTCCTGAGCAGGAAGAAGAACATTGTGTTAAATGTCGAATATGCATTAGTTCAAGTTGGGCAATCAAGAATAGAAATTCTCAGTCCAATTGAAGGAGAACCCTCTGATCGAAATCCTGTTGAAAGTGGGATGGAAGGTGTAGCGTCGGAGCTAGGCAGGAACGTAGGTTGGAACCATATAGCGCTTCGTATTGATAGCATGGAAGAATTGTGCAAGGTGCTGAAAGCTAGCGGGGTTCGCTTTGTAATGGAGCCTAAGTTGATGGGAAGTGGATCGAAAATTGCATTTATCACAGATCCCGATGGAAATCTGATAGAGCTAATTCAGCGACCATAGACCTAGGCTGTTTCTTTTAATTGTCTAGAAATCTTTTCTTCTATAACCCTAAAAATTTCTTCAGCAATTTTCCTATATCCTTCCTCTGTCAGATGCAAGCCATCATCAGAATATTGTTCTAACAGTCTACTTGTATCTTTATCTGCCGTGGTAGTGAAGAGATCCACGAATGCTAGGTTATTTTTAGCACAGTATTGTTCAATCATTTTATTGAGTTTCATCCGGGGTGGAATAAGCTCATCAAAACCTAGGATTGATGGTACTGAACATGCTATTGGTTCGATGTTTTTATCCAAGGCTCTAGTATACATTTTTTTCAAATTGTCGTAGATCGCTTCTACAGGAACTCCCCAACCAAAATCGTTTGAGCCTCCAAGGATAATAACATAGTTAGGGTTCAGGTCTGCGACGTCCATCTGGAAGCGGCTGAGCATACTACCCGTCAAGTCGCCGTTAATCCCTCTGTTGTGAATCTTCACTTCAATTGGCTTTCCAACTTTTGAAGTCAATTTCACTACTTTTCGCTCGAGAAGATAGGTGTAAGGAACCGAGTAGCCTGAAAATCTGGAACCAACGGTAAGGCTGTCTCCAAGAGCGACGAAAACTAACTTTTCCATAGAGTATAACCCAATTGACCTATTGCATGAATATTCTTTTAATTTGGAGTTTATTTTTCCCTTTTATTTGTCTCCGTCTTTTGTGGTTCTACAAGTAGTTTCATTATGTCTGAGCGAGATATTGTTCCAATAATTTTGGAAGTGTCAGAGGGATCAACTACAGGAATCAGAGAAATGTTGCTACTGGCCATTATTTCTACAACCGAATAAATATCGTCAGTGGGGAAAACTTTAACTTTCCTTCTCCGCATAATATCGGTCACTCTCTTTTTATCCAATTGATTTTTACGAAGTTTCTTAAGGTTCTTCGCTGAAATATGTCCAACAAATTTTTCTTCTTCATTCACAACATTGAGGAAAGCTATTCCCTTATTCAGGTATTCTTTTACAAACTTACTGACTGATAACTTATCACTTACAGTGAAAGTTTTGTTTGACATAACATTTTCAGCTTTTATATCTCCAAGCGCAAGTCTAGCATAAACCGGAATCAAATCTTGTGCTGCCTCATCCATCTCCTCAGTTTTCTTCTTAAGGAAGCGATGCATAAGTGAGGGAGACAGTACCAGAAGTAGTAGTATAGAGAATGTTCCTAGAGAAAAAATACTCCGATCTATTAAGTTAAGGTTTAGCAGTGTAAGCATTAGTGCCAAGTCTATGGCGCCTTTTGCCATAACTCCTGAACTAACCGACAGCGGATGTTTTATTCGTCCAACCAGAGCACCTAGGAATGCTCCTGCAAACTTACCTATGACCACAACCAGTATGAAGCCGATAATCAGAAATGGTGCGAGACTTATGAACTCAAAGCCTATGTGGAGGCCTATTCCTGCAAAGAATATTGGAACAAATATGCCGTAGGCTATGCTTCTTAGTCCTCCAACGCTTTGATAGTACTCAGATTTTGGTATGCGTGAAAGTGCTATGCCCATAATAAGGGCCGTTAATGCACCGTGTACGCCATTGATTTCGCCGAAGTAAACGAACAATAGGACAATTCCAATTAGAACTCCAAATAAAACTTCTCTTACTTCAGTGTGCTTGCGTATATATCTGAGGATAATTGGCATTACTTTGAAACTGAACAGTCCTGCAATGATGAGAAATATGGCCATACGGAGTAGTGAAATGGATAGCTGTACGGGTAATGAAAATGAGGGGCCTGATGCTAGCTGTAAGAGTACTCCAACAATCATCAGTCCAACAAATTCCAGCACTGCCGCTATGCTAAATATCTCTAGCCCAACGGAATCTTTGAGTCTCCCCATGTCTGAAAGTACCTTTGCCGCCACTCCCAGACTAGACAGACCAATAACCGCCGATAGAACTAAACCTGAAATTATGTTTAGAGAAATAACCGTTGAGAAATATAGCGCCAGTGAAAATGGAACTATAAACCCTATTGCAGCTGCATAGAAAACTCTTCTTCTAAAAGCAGATATCAACCCAGTTATATCGATTTCTTCAACGCCTACCAGGAAGAATAGAAAAAATATTCCAAGGCTAATGAATAATTCAATCTCGCTGGTAGGTCTTACAATGGCTAGAACGCTTGGACCCAACACCAAACCTGCTAAAACATTGCCCAGAATTCCTGGTTGTCTTAGCTTTACAAATATCTCTTCAAATACTTTACTACCTACAATCAGTACCCCTAAGAAAAGTATACCTTCAAATAAGGACACAATCTCAACTCAACCTGTGATGATAAAGTAAAACATTGAAAGGACTCAAAGTTAGTTTAATATTACTTGATCTGCAGTAAAGTCTTTCTGGTACCTTGCTGTTTTCTGAACCCCCATAAACTTTATTTTCTGAGTTAAAAATCAGCGACCACTTTCCCTTAGGAAGTTTTTTCTGAACAGTTACTTCTTTATCGTTGAAGGATAGCAGGATTAAGATAACTTCCTTTTTTGGTTTTTTATGTTGTATTGTCAAAACTTTCTCTTTCAAAATTTCTACTTTTATGTGTTGCTTGTTGTAATTTAGAAATGCAGGGTATGTCTTACGAATCGCTATCATGTCCTTGTAAAACTTGAATATTTGAGAGTGCTTATTTTTGAATCGAAGTTTAAGGTTAACCTTTGACCTTTCAAAAGTTTCTGGGTCTTGTGGATCAGGTATTTCGCCCTTCCAATCAAAAGTTGCAAACTCGTTTTTACGTCCCACGCGAACATTTTCGACAAGTTGAGGATCCGAGTGGCTTGTGAAGTAAATAAACGGGGCTTTTTCTGAGTATTCCTCACCCATAAAAATAAGCGGTATGTATGGGGAGAAGATTGTTGTAGCTGCAGCTAATCTCTGCATGGGAACTGGCACTAAATTATAAAACCTATCCCCGAGAGCTCTATTACCTACCTGGTCATGGTT
>JBDRNN010000049.1:0-2026 GCA_043811145.1 Candidatus Bathyarchaeota archaeon | reverse complement strand
GTCTTTAGGAAAATATATTTTGCACCCAAACTTCTCAAATCTTTCACTCTATTTACAAAATCTTCTTGGTTAACCATGCCAACTCGTGAGTGTCTTTCAAACTCTGTAAATTGTCTTTTCTTAAATGCTTCAATAACCTCTGGCTTCTCAGGATCAGGGAGAACTACGTATCCTCTCTTCTTTAGAAGCTGTGCTTTAGCTAGATCCTTTATTTTAACTTCGCCACCAATATCCTTGGCCCCTTGACCCCATTTTAGTTCAACTACATCAACTTCCAAATCTGAAATCGCATATTCAAGAACCCCCAGTGTTGTATCTTCAACATTGGCTTGAACAACAATGGCGCCATAGCCTTCTGTTCTCCAATCATTATAGCTTTTCACCCGCCATTCCAGTTCTGGAGAATGAACAATTTTTCCATTCTTGAATTTTGAGTCAACATCCATACCGCATACATTTTCTCCGATAACTTGCATGGTTCCAGACATCGCTGCACCGATAGCCAATTCTTTCCAGTTATCCTTAGCGATTTTTGTAGATCCAAGCCCACAGGTAAACCACGGAACTTTTAATTTTATGCCTTTACCTTGACCAATTTTGGTTTCCAAGTTAACGTTTGGAAATATTGCTTTATCACTGTTAGCTTCAATGCCGACGGCTCCTACGGCTGTTCCCAGAATGTTAAAATTAGAAAGGTTCAGGGGATAGTCTTTCTGAGATGCAGTAGTTATTATACCGTAAGGTGCAGGGTAGATTACTTCGCTGCCTCTTATGGCAGATTTAGCAACTTCACAAGGACCTGGACATCCGTCTACGCAGGTAACGCAGAGTCCACTGATTGGGGATGGGTCTGTTCGGTTTTTGGTTAAGGTTGCTGGGCTTGCATTTGGTTTTGAATAATTCATACTATTTTTTCTCCTTTTTTATACATGCTCCACATGAATCTTGAGTACACATGACCTGATCGTATTTTTCTATGCACTGAGGGGTTATAATTAGACAAGAATTACATAGCTCTCCTGGAGATTTAATCCCCCGACACTGGACACCTACTGTAGGACAGATGTACATGCATGCTCCACAGTTGCGGCAGATATCACTAACCATACGGAAGGGAGTGGCTACTTCCCTTTTTTGGCCTCTACCCACGAAACCTATAGCTCCGCTTCCCATCTGTTCAGCACACATCCGTACACACAATCCACATAAGATGCAGTCTTCATTTTCCATTTTGAATCTAATTTTTTCTAATCCCATTTGTGAGGCTAAGTCTTGAAGGGTCTTCGAGTTTGGGCACTTTGCTATTAATAACTCCAGTATCATTTTTCGCCCCTTTATTACCCTCTCGGAATGCGTTTTCACTCTTATTCCATCTTTAACAGGGTAAAGACAAGAAGCTACTAGCCTTGTCCTTCTTCCGTCATCAACCTCAACCGTGCACAAACGACAAGCACCGTAAGGAGTTAACTCGTCATTGTAGCAAAGAGTTGGGATATCAATCCCATAAAACTTGGCAACTTCGAGTATGGTAGTCCCTTCTTCTGCTTGAACTTTTACTCCATCGATAGTTAGGCTTACCATCCAACCTACTTCCTATTTGATTATAATAGCTTCAAATGTGCAAGCATCTAGACAGATGCCGCATCTAATACATTTTACAGGGTCAATCATGTGAGTTTTCTTGGGGTCACCTTGGATGGCTTGTTGAGGACAGAGTTTCAAACAACTACCACATCCGGTGCATACGTTTTCAAGAATGTAATATTCAATCAGATTTTTGCAAATTCCTGCGGGACACTTTTTGTCTCTTACGTGGGCTTCATATTCATCTCTAAAATATCTTAGAGTTGACAAGACGGGGTTTGAAGCTGTTTGACCGAGGCCACAAAGAGAAAAGTCCTTAACCGTCTCCGCCAGCTCTTGAAGAAGCTTCAGGTCTTCCTCCTCCCCTAGACCATTGGTTATATTGACTACTATCTCAAGCATCCTTTTGATTCCTTCACGACATGGAACACACTTACCGCAC
>JBDRNN010000048.1:0-4316 GCA_043811145.1 Candidatus Bathyarchaeota archaeon | reverse complement strand
TTTTAATCATCTAAAACTTTTTTTCAAAATGTGTGGGTGCCATGGTACACATACATTAAAATAGCCCGTTCTCTGGAAAGTTAAAATTTAATTTTCCATAGCCTAGCAAAACTGAACAGAAAAAAGATGGAGCAAAATTATGCTTTTGTTTTTTCTTTTTGGAAGTAGTTAACTGCTTTTAGGGCGATTGTGCCATCGATTAGGTTTAAAACATCGTGTTAGCAATATGTCTTTGACAGAAAATAAAGCTTGGCGCACATATTTGACTGAAACCCATCCTCCGAGCAAACCAAGACAAGTCAGCATTAACGACTATAAGTTCATAATTGGTGAAAAGGAAATCAAAGAAATCGAAGAGCTTGCTTCGCATAGCAAAGGAACAAAAATTCTTCACATCAACTCAACAATGTATGGTGGAGGAGTTGCGGAGATACTACAAAACCTGATCCCACTTGCAAGGTCGGTAGGCTTGAATGTATCGAGGGAAGTCATTCAAGGTTCTGAAGAGTTCTTCAATGTGACTAAAAGCTTCCATAATGCACTTCAAGGGATGCCTTTGGAGCTAACTAAAGAGATGATTGAAACGTACCTGCACTACAACGCGCTTAATGCGGAAAGAATCAATTTTGATGCGGATGTTATTATTGCACATGACCCACAACCAGCAGCCTTGATCAACTACCATAAACCAGGACAAGAAAAATGGCTTTGGCGCTGTCACATAGATCTAACCAAACCCAACATGACTTATTGGGCTTTACTGCAACCATTCGTTAAAAAATACGTGGGTCTCATTTTCTCCCTTAGAAAATACGTCCCGTATCAACTGTTGCAGAAGAAAGTTTACATTATGACCCCTTCCATTGACCCCCTGGCAGACAAGAACAGACCAATCGAACCCGAATTCAAACTTGAAACTTTGGAAAAATATTCTGTTAACCCCGATAAACCCATCATTACGCAGATTTCTAGATTCGATCCTTGGAAGGATCCTTTAGGCGTGATGGAGGCTTACAAAATTGTCAAAACAAAAATTCCAGAAGCTCAGCTTCTGCTGATAGGTAGCATGGCCACAGATGACCCCGAAGGAGCGGAATGGTATAACAAGGTTGTTGAGAAAGCCAAAAATGATCCCGATATCCATGTACTTACAAACCTTAATGATTTAGAAATCAACGCGGTTCAGAGAGCTTCAACAGTTATCGTTCAAAAATCAATTCGGGAAGGTTTCGGGATCACTGTAACAGAAGCACTGTGGAAAGGTACGCCAGTCGTGGCAACAAAGGTAGGCGGCATACCATTACAGGTAATAGACGGTACGACCGGCTTTCTGGTAGAAGGCATTAAAGATACCGCAGAGAAGATTACGATGCTCATTAAAAGGCCATTTCTTGGTCGACGCTTCGGAGCAGAAGGGAAAGAACATATCAGAAGAAACTTTTTGATAACTCGCCATCTAAAGGACTATCTCAGACTTCAACTTCAAATTTGAGCTAAGCGGTAAAAAGGAAGCTAACTCAGGGTTAACTTGCTAGCCAAACACCCTTTTTTTAGGTTTAAATTCTTCGCCAGCCAACTCTTGCAATAACTCTTTCTGACGGTTTGAAAGACCGGTAGGTGTACGTAAAACTACCCGAACAAGCTCGCTTCCATGCCCGAACCCAGAGATGCTAGGTAGCCCTCTACCCTTTAGCCGAAAAATGGTACCTGTCTGGGTACCTGAAGGGATTTTAAGCCTAGATTTTCCGTCTAGACTGGGCACATCAATCTCAGACCCTAAAGCAGCCTGACTGAAGCTGATAGGAAACTCGCATAACAGGTCACTCCCTTTTCTCTTAAACATCTTATGAGGTTTAACATGAATTACAACATACAAGTCACCTATGGCGCTCCGTCCATCTCCAGCTTCACCCTCGCCATCCAAACGTAAATGATGTCCCGTATCAACTCCAGCAGGAACTTTGATTCGCAACGTTCTAACGTGTTTTACAACACCATTTCCGCGACATTGATTACAAGGAGTATCTACATAGCGACCTTGACCGTGACAAAGGTCACATGTTTGAACTTGAACAAACTGAGCAAAACCCGCTGATCTTCTAAACTGAATCTGCCCCTGTCCATGACATTTGGGACATGTTTTGGGTTGGGTTCCAGGTTTAGCTCCGGTTCCATTGCAGTTTGAACATCGTTCAGTTCTAGGTATCTGAATCTCGGTCTTTATACCCGATGCAGCATCTTCAAGGCTTATTTCCAGATCATATCTTATATCGGCGCCCCTTCGTGATCTAGGTCTGCGAGATGACCTCCCACCCAAGAATGCTTCAAATATATTTTCAAAGCCTCCGAAACCAGAACCTAAATCTCGAAAAACCTCATCAAAGTCAACTCCCCTAAATATGTCCTCCCGAGTGTACTGCCCATCTATTCCTGCGTGACCATGTGCATCATATTGCCTTCTTTTTTCATCATTCGACAGGACGGCATAGGCTTCCGATATTTCTTTGAATTTCTCCTCAGCATCAGGTGACTTATTCCTATCGGGATGGTAATGCAAGGCTAACTTACGATAAGCTGACTTCATTTCATCTTTGGAGGCATCTTTGGAAGTACCAAGAATCTCATAGTAATCTCTTTTGTCGTTCACGTTCTTTCACAAATATGACTGAAAAAGTTATTTAAAAACTATTTCAATTAAGCAGAGTATTTGGATGTCTTTTTTATTTAAGCCAGAAAAGCTGGAGTTTTGCCTTCGCCAAGATTATCTTTACAATAAAATGTAAAAATAAAAAGTGGAGTTTAGTCCATGTCAGGCCCGTCACCCATGGGCATACCCGGTGGAGGTCGGGGCACATCCATTACCTTTCCAGCAGAAACTACATCATCAATTCTTAAGATCATGCAGGCTGCTTCACTCGCAGATTTAATTATCTGCTCTTTAACAGCCAGAGGCTCGTAAACATTCGCTTTAGCCATATCCTTAACTTTTCCTTCGAGAACCTCTACTCCTGCCCATTGGTTGCCTTTCTCATGCTGCGACTTTAACTCAGCCATAATGTCTATAGGCTCTAGACCAGCGTTCTCAATTAAGGCTAGAGGTATACACTCTAAAGCATCGGCAAAAGCTTGAGCGGCCAATTGTTCTCTTCCCGATAGCTGTTCAGCCCAACGTCTCAATTGAGAGCTAATACCTATCTCTGACGAACCCCCACCTGGAATAATCTTCGGTTTAATTAAGACATCCCTAACAACACATAATGCATCGTGAATTGAACGCTCAGCTTCATCTACAACCTTGTCCACACCGCCTCTTACTAGCAAGGTGAGAGATTTCGGGTTTTTACAACCTTCAACGAACGTCCATTTATCTTCCCCTACTTTTCTCTCTTCAAAGAGATCTGCAGCTCCAAGATCTGTAGATGACAGGTCCTCTAAGTTTGTAACGATCTTTGCACCAGTTGCCTTAGAAGCTTTTTCCATGTCTGATTGCTTAATTCTCCTAACTGCAGGTATTCCTTTTTTGGATAGGTAGTGCTGAACCGCATCATCAATACCCTTCTGAGTGAGCAAAACGTTCGCACCAGCCTTCACGATTTTATTAACCATACCAGCCAGCATCATAGCTTCCTCATCCAAGAAGGCTTTCATCTGGTCAGGGGTCTCAATATTTATTTTTGCATCATACTCTGTTTTCTCAATCTCAAGAGCACAGTCCAATAAGGCTATCTTGGCTTTTTCAACCCGTTTAGGCATATCATCATGAATAATTTCTTTATCAAAAGCTATGCCTCTAACTAACTTAGTCTCATCCATGGAGCCACCAGCTTTCTTCTCAACCCGAACATCGTCAAGGTCAACCTTGTATCCGCCGTCAGTTTTCTCAGCTACATTCAAAATAGCGTCCACTACCAAATTTGCCAGAGGAATAGCCTCGTTTGAGACGATCTTACTTGCCATGGCGGTTATCGCAATCTTCTTTAAAGCAAGTTTATCAGTCGGATCCACAGATAATGCAATCTTGTTGTAGAGTTCCAAAGCTTTCTCAGTTGCTTGTCGATACCCATCCACAATCACGGTAGGATGAACATTCTTGTCAATCAACTCTTCAGCTTTTTTCAGTAGTTCCGCAGTAAAGACCACCGCTGAGGTTGTTCCGTCGCCAACTTCTTTATCAGTTGTCTTAGCAACTTCAATAAGCATTTTTGCGGCGGGATGCTGAATTTCCATCTGATCCAAAACAGTAGCTCCATCATTTGTGACAGTTACATCGCCCATGCCATCCACGAGCATTTTATCCATGCCTTTTGGACCTAGGG
>JBDRNN010000047.1:0-2478 GCA_043811145.1 Candidatus Bathyarchaeota archaeon | reverse complement strand
TGGTTTACTCAGATGCTCTGGTTTGTCATCGGCTTCCCAGTCCTAGTGATAATCGCGATTCTTATTTTCACACTAGGAATTAAGGGCGAAGAGCAGATTGAAAAAGACTAGAATAAAACAATCCCCTTCTTTTGAAACCCCTTTTTTTATTTACCACACATTCTTGTCTTTTCACTACTGAAAATTATAGTGAATGAGCTTATTTTTTTAAACGGAAATGCTTAAATATAACTAAGTATAATTCTATATAACTTAAAAGAGGTAAAAGAATGCCATTACCATACGTCAACAAACAAAGCATCAAAAAAATCGGAGGAAGCACCTACATCCTTGTCCCACCTGAATGGTTAAAAGGAAACGAAATCAACCCCGAAAATGTCAAAGAACTCCTTGTTGTGGCTGATAAGGATATGAGAGTTGTAAACCCTGAACACGAAAAAGAGGTCTACGACGAAGTTACTGGAATAACGAGGAGAGTGAAGGTATGAAAATACTTGTTGAACTCGGAGAGTTAGAATATATCCAGTCCCAACTAGAGCTTGGAGAAGTGCAAGAGGCATTAAATGCCTTAACCAAAATTTTGGAGGAAAACCAATAGTGAGTGCCCCAGAAATCGTCATACCAGAAATTGTCAAACAGAAAATAGCAAGCATACAACAAAAAACAGGAATAGGATACGATGAAATCCTAAGGGATTACAAATCAATACTGAGTGATCCATTCATCACGAATGATCCCCAATTCAAATCTGATGTTGAACGACAGAAATATGCCAGTGCTGTGTTGTGGACTCGTTATGTCGCACGACCTCCAATGAGAGAAAATGATATTATCCCATGGGGATGTGAAGGTGAACGAATAACACGAAAGGGAAAGCCTCAAAGCAGTGTCTATGCCTTCGTGAAGACCAAATCAGGAATCGTTCCAAAGAGAATTGTGCTTTCTGGACCAATCGCAAGTAAAGTCCGTGATATCGTGCGAGATGCTAAGTACACTGTGAAACTTGGAGAGTTCCAGCAGGGAGGAGATATGATTGCAGACAATCGTTCACACTTTGAGAATCCAGTGATGATTAATATGAGTTCAGAAAGCTTGGTTCAACGATTAGGTGCTACAAGAGTTGAACTGAAAGATGTTCATGCAAACAACAAAAATGCCCTAAGTAAAACAGATAGCAAGGGCTATGTCATCACCACTGATTTGAAAGTTGTTCGTGGAATTATGGTGAGACCAACTACTTGGGAACGAGACGATCATACCAAAGGTGGAGTGTTCACATTGGCAAACGATACTTTGGAGCAGGAAGCCACTGTTGGAGCAGATGGAACTGTTCAGACTCCTGGATTGACCTGTTGGACTGCTCCTCATCTGTTGATCTACCAACCTGAAAGTGAAGTTGATGCCATAGGAACAATTCGAAGGAAGGATAAGGAATCTACAGAAGTGAATATGAATTGCTATCGTATTTTGCCTGTCCATGCAAGATCACTTCCATCTCAGGATTAAAGGTGGTGAATAAATTTGTCTGAAGAAAGCATGGATGATTTGTTCGATTCATTGACAAAGAAAGAGAAGAAAGGTGAACCTGAACAACAAGAATCCAAAACCCAAGAACCTATACAAACAGTTGAAGCAACTCTTGCACCCCAAACCCCAACTCCCTCAGAGGAGGCTATCAAAGAGCAACCTGCTTCTAGTGGAGATATTGATACTGACTTCTTTGAAACTGAAGTGAAAACCCAAGAAACTACTCCAACACCTCCTATACAACAAAAAGCTGGGGAAGCTGTTGAGGAAGTTACTCAGGAATTGCCTAAAACTCCCCCAACCATTTCCACAGAAGAGGAATATGACGATAGTGATGCTGAACCATCAAACCTATTAGCGTAGATTGTTTTTTGCCGGAAAAAGCACAAAATTTAGAATTGACGGCTTCGTAAAAGTCCATTTTCTGCGTTGCACCCTTTATTCCAACATATTTTCATACAAAATGGACTCCTCTGCCTGAATAAGAGATAAGTATTATCGTGTCAAACCGGCAGCCATGCTGCGTAAGAGACCCTCAATATGTGTTTGTAGCAGATATATTACTTATTTTGGAATTTAAGTCAGGGAGTTTACTTGTTAAAAAGAGCTAAAGGGAAAAGCTTAGCTTTATCTAATTAACTTTTTATTGCCTGTTGACACGGAAAGGCTCATATGGGTTAGGACTCCTTTCTATCTCTTTGGTCACGATTCAGCTTTGCTGATCCATGTCCTTGATGCTGTTTAAGGGATTCTGCGGATTGCAGGTTACATGTCCTTGAGGTTATGCGGTGAGGTTATGCGGAGTTATGCGGTAGAGTAGAGAGCAGGCCACTCAGCCTGCCCTCCCTCATCAAACCGTACGTGCGGTTTTCCCGCATACGGCTTTCCGATGTTATTCATCGTCAGGCATGCGCCGTTACCCATCTCGAAAGGAGGGTTCTTGCTTGGCCT
>JBDRNN010000046.1:0-2069 GCA_043811145.1 Candidatus Bathyarchaeota archaeon | reverse complement strand
AACTAGACAGAATGACGTCAACTTTATGGCACATTTTTTAATATTCCCATCGGTGAACTGCGTACTCATAATCTGCAGGTTCGCCTACCTGTTGAGTTGAGCCTACTATTTAAAAGTCTTTTCATAGCAGTCTTTTCGAGTCATCTCGCTTCTTTGTTAGCAACGATAATTTACCCAAAAGTATCACCTTAGCTTTTACATCAAATCTGTCCGGCTGATTAAAAACTCACACAGTAAAAGCAACATTCATTCTAGCAAATCCACATATCCTGGCCTCATCCAAAAGGCTGTGCCCTAACGGTCTGGTGCTTAGGTGGCGCGCCATAATTTAGCCCTAACCCATAAAGTTAGCAAACTCATCGCACAGCTGTTCGCGTCACCTACAGCACCGTGTTCCGGATATTAAGATATTTCTTGTTTTACTGGCTGAATAAACCAAGAAATGACTAATCCAGCAACTACCCATGCAACTAGATCATGAAGCGCTAGAATCAAAGCGCCATTCAAAGGATAACCACCAATGCTGAATCTAGTCATTATACAGAACAACGCCATTATGGTACCAAGCCCAGAGAAAAAAAATAATCTGGATCTAAACTTAGAAAGGATGCGATTTGAAGCATTGGCCAACAACAACGCCCCTAAAAATGAGGCAAGGAACGCAACAATGATTCCAACCAGCATTTCTTGGTAAGCATCTGAGTGTCCAAGACCACTGTACTGCACAACAAAGATTGGATCATCACCGGGGAAATCCTGACCCGGTAAAAACTCGGGATTGCAAACATAGCGCCCTGGTTTTGTAACATGTTCGTTAAGAAAATTGTATACTAAACGTTCATCGCTCAGGTGTTTCATTTCGATATCCCGCTTAAATCCAAGGATACCATCCACAATAATCAACCATATAATAAGAACAACACCTCCTATAAGACCTGCGAAGATAGTTCTCTTCATATTATCTCCTATTTATTACTGTTTAAACATAATAAATCTCGCTTCAAATTCAATGAATGAAGTTATGGCTGACTAACATATGCATATCCGACTTGGATAAGAGTTTTTAGTTGACAAAATCTGTTGGATAACATTTCTGGACACGAAACCGTAACTCCCTGTCTGGTTCGCAACACCGCACGCATCCGATGGTCATTGCCATAGCATTATTACTTTTTATCATAGCTCCGCCCCCTCAGTAACACCAAGCGGGCAGAAAGATGTATCTCAGGGATTCATGGGTGCAGTGGGCAGATGTAGCAGAAAGTACAGTATAGAGCAGCAATTTCGGATGAATTTAATCAAGTCATTAAAAGAGACCAAGATTAATAACTTAAAGAAATAGGCCCCCACCTATTCCTTCATATACCGATACAACGTAGCTCTGGAAACATCCAACTCTCTCCCGGATTAATCTCTACTATGTAGCTGAAATATAGTGGTATAAGAATCCCAAAGGAGGATTCTATGCCGCAATGGATAATCACACCAGATAAGTACCTGGCACCTGAAGAAGTCAAACAACTCCGCAAGACCTGCCAAGAAGCGGCTCTATTGGCCAAAGCCAAAGGAATTCAAACACCGGTCCGCGATACCCTGATAATTGAACTAGCCCTTAATACCGGATTACGGGTTTCTGAATTGTCAAACCTGAAAGTAGAACACCTCTATCTGAAGAAAGGCCAGAATTCCCTGGTTGTCCGCAAAGGCAAAGGTGGGAAAGACAGGGTTGTGCAGTTTGGACCAGGATTAAAGAACCAGATATTGGAATACCTGGATTACCGCAATAAACCATCAGAGTACCTGTTCACTTCCCATCGTGGTGATAGGCTGACAAGCTCCGGCATTCAGCAGATTTTTAAGAGCTGTGCAGAAAAAGCCAAGCTTCCTACTCACTACTCCATCCACAGCCTTAGGCATACATATGCCACTAACGCCGCGATTTTTGAACGATGTCGCATAAGCAGCATTTAATTCGCTATAATCCATTTCCGGTTAATTGGCAATGATTCTGATTTGACCAGTAAAGTCTACGTTGGTTACGTTGACCGATCAATCGTTTTTTTCTTTCC
>JBDRNN010000045.1:0-3364 GCA_043811145.1 Candidatus Bathyarchaeota archaeon | reverse complement strand
TCGACCTCGTGCTTTCAGTGTAACTTCTTTAGCTCCTCCTGAGTTGAAGCAGGTTATCACTGCAAGTACATAGTTCATGGGTGGTTTTCTACCTATAAAAACAGTGTTTGGTTCTCTTTCGGACATAAATGATCCTCCTTTAATGGGTACTGCAATATTTTGGTAAAGGCTTTATATAACTTTCGGAGGTCAGACTTCTGCTGTGTCTTAAACTGTAACTATTTTATTTGGGAACACTATAGAAGTATTAGTGGATACAAATGGAGAGAGAAAGACAGGAAGTTGGGAAGGTAACTCATTATTTTTCGAAGATAAGCGTTGCAATTGTCAAACTAGAGGCTCCGCTTGGCGTTGGAGATACAATATTAATTCGAGGAAATACTACAAACTTTGAACAGCCTGTAGAATCGATACAGATGGAACATAAGAATGTTGAGAATGCAGAACCAGGCCAAGATGTTGGACTTAAAGTGATAAAAAAGGTAATGGAGAAAGATATAGTCTACAAGTAAACTTACCCTAAATCTTATATTACATGCCACGAGAGAAATGAAAAAAGCCGTGAGACTGATCTTTACTGCTCACTAACCCAGTGCGTATTTTTTTCTGTAATTTCCTTCTTCCATATTCGTGGTTTTAGTTTTAGCTCTTCAAGAGCCTGTCTAGCCGCATCGAATGCGTCATTTCGGTGGCTACCTGCCGCAACAACGCATACTGTTTCTTCACCAGGCTTTAAAGTATCAACAACATGATGTAGATAAAGCTCCTTAACGCCACTTTTTTCTGAAAGTATCTTCCTACGAACCTGATTAAGGGTTTCCGTTGCACTCTCCTCATCAGCCTCATAATATAGTTCGCTTACCTTTTTTACCATCATGCCCAGTTCCTCTCACGATGCCAATAAAGAGTACGATGGCTCCACAAGCATCAAAAACATCGGGATCACTTTTAAGCTCATCTATAATAGCTTGGGTGTTTATACCGCCTTTCTTTAGAAGTTTAACCTTTTCCATAGTCATATCCCTTTAGATCTGTTGAGACATTAAACACAAAGCAACTTCAACTAATAGCTTTTCTCTTAATCTTTGAGAAAGAAATATTAATATTAAAAAACTAGCTCCTGAAGGAAAAGTATTGGTTTTATGGTGCTTAAGAATGGACTACAATGTAAAGTTCTTCGCAATATTCCGAGAGATTACGGGAGAAAGAGAGAAAACCTTCCATTCGGACGTCCCGGTCAATGTGAAAGATGCATTAAAGCAGCTCGTAGACCGTTATGGGGAAAAGTTCAGTGGAGAGCTTTTTAAGGGAGACAATATCGCAGAGCATTATATGGTTTTGGTCAACGGAAAAAACATAAATTTTCTGAACGGCTTGGAAACAAAGCTGGAAAACAAAGATGAAATCGCGATTTTGCCACCTGTTGGGGGAGGATGTACGGAGCAAAACTAAGGTATAGCAACTATTTCATATGCGTGAAAATGGTGCGGCTGCCGAGAGTTGAATTTCAAGTCCGATTCTCTATGATTTTTAACTTTAGAAATTTGTGGCATTTCATTTCACCTTAATTCACATATCTCCTCTTTACACTCAATAAAGTCCGGCTAGCTAGACATTGAACGATAAGTGTATAAGAGAGTGATGTACTATTTGGCAACTTATGAAATCTGAGGTGTTGAAATGAACATTGCTGGAAAAGCTGTTGATCTTCAGTTCTTCGATGATGTTGACCTTTTCACGATAGCAGTAGAGGATGCGGGTTTCAACATTGACTTCTTATCAGTAATAAGGTTGAATACAACTTTCTTAAAGCCTTCAGAAAAATATCTAATACTCAACATCAAAGATTATGACGACGAAGACCCTAACAACCTGATCTTTCTATATGAAGAAAAAGCGTTCCTATATTCAAAGAAGCATCCAACCCCCAACATGTTTGAGGCGTTCAAAAATGTCTGTAACAAACTCTATGGAGTCGGTACCGTTCTTGTATTCTTAACTTTGAACAAGGCGCTTACCAGCTACAAAACTAAGCTTGAGAACCTAATTAACAGCATTAAGAAACTTGAGCAGACCTTTGAACTCAAGGAGTACCGTGACACCCTTCTGGAATTCGAACGCCTATTCGACAGGATTGAAGATTTCAACGATATAATTATACGGCTAGAAGAACGAAGCATAAAGGAAGTTAATATACAGCACATTTCCTTCGACTACAGTATACTTATCGCCGAAACCAAAAATCTTCTAGACCGCTGCAGGATCAGGTTAAGCATGCTGAAAGATATAGCACGTGACAATGCGATGCACGTTACAACAGTGCTTAACCGAAGAATTGAGCGACTTAACAATGTCGTAAAGAAACTTACTGCACTTACGGTCATTCTGATGATACCTACTTTGATTGCCAGTCATTACGGGATGAACTTCGCATACATGCCCGAGTTACGTGTACCCTTTGCGTACCCAGCCGTGACTTTATTTCAAATCGCAATTACTTTGATAACGATATTCATCCTAAGAAGAATAGGATGGTTGTAGAAGTTTCCATCTTTACCGTTCTTCTCATAGACGCATTATATCGAGACACCCTTGTGCCCACACACAAATACTATAAATGACGATAAGATAACCTAAGCGAACATTTTGCTCATATTTTTATTAATCCGCTCTGGGTTAATATATAAGCTAAGGTTACTAGCATTTGGGGAAAAAATTATGAATGAAGCATTAATACGAGAGTTCTATAATCCCGCACAGACTATAGCCCTAATTGTGCAGGAAGATGAACTGTTCACTGACATTTTGGCGAAGTTTACCGAAAAGCCCTATATTCGGGGAATTTTTGTTACCGATAGGCAGGGCAAATACTCAGGTATGATTAAACGAGATGATTTACTCAAATGGGCCAAGTTCAAAACAGAACACCTTACTGGATTTGAGGATTACATCCGAAAATTTTCCAAAGAGACTAAGGCTAGAGATCTCATCCACGAATATAGCGAAGGAACCACTGTCAAAGAGGATGACGATATTTCTAGAGCCTTGGGGCTAATGTTTTCACGTGATTTAACCGACCTCCCTGTGTTGGATAAAAAAGGGAAAATAATCGGTGACGTAACTATTCCAGAGTTATTGTCTAAAATATTGGAAATAACCCACACCAAAAAATAAACTTAATTAGCCTATTTATTGTTGGAAGAAACCCATAACGTCTCATTATTCTGAAATTTCTTTTTTTAATCGCTCGATGTTTTGCTCCTCCCCTGCCAAGAAAAGAATATCATTTTGCTGCAGATTATTCAAAATTTTCACCCGAGGCAATCAAGCAGAACGAATCCACCAGAATGGCTCTGGACTAGGA
>JBDRNN010000044.1:0-2580 GCA_043811145.1 Candidatus Bathyarchaeota archaeon | reverse complement strand
TGCCAAGAGCTTCGCGCTCGTCTTTGGTAAGTGTCACGATGTATTTCTTCATAGTCAATCCTCCCCGGTTGATTATGAAGAAAATATATCACATTATTTACGACATTACAAGGTTGACGTGACACTAGGAAGGGTAAGATGCGAACTGGCAGTCTTTATGGTTCTCCAGATCTAAACTGGAGGCTTCAGCTAAATTTCAGGGATATTACCAAGAACGTGGAATAAATGCGGCAATTCTCGGAATGAAATGAATAGGGTACAAACCCAAAAAACGAAGATCTGAGAAAGTTATCAGTAGAAAATAGGCGGTGCTATGCAGGCAAATAATCGAATCCTTGAAAAAGAATGCAACAGTGGACCGGTTTTTATCAGGCCCCATTCATTTTTGTTTCTCTTCTGTGTAGAACTATCTCCTTTACGTTGTGTGCAACCACAAAACCATATATACCCAACAATGCTTTACTCATAATTCTAGGTTTCTCCTCCGCATAAATTGCAAGCATGCCTGTCAGCGTCGTTGCAATTTTAAAGATTCCAAAGCACTTTTTCTTGATAAAGAAATTGCATACCGGATTAAATTCTTTACCGCCGTTCTTTAGAATATTTCTTGTTGTCAAGTAGTCTGCTATATTTAGGGCTCCAAACGACAGGGCCATTACTCCATTTGTATTAAACCCTGCTTTTTCTTTCTTATTCTGTTTTCTCTTTTTCAATGCGCTTCTCCTTATGATGAATCTATGAAACAGGAAGCCCCCAGGAAATGATGAACACCACTTCAAGGAGGCCAATTTTACAAATAAAAAAAGGCCTCCATGAGCAGTGCTTATTACTCAAGAGACCAACTTTTTCAGATCTCGTAGGGCCTGTCTGTTTCTACCGTTGGGGTAAATTCACAGGCAGGATTTTAGGATATTGTAAGGACCTCGGGGAAAATTGTCAAATGGAATTATTGTTGCCTATTGTCGTCTTCCAAACGATCTCCCGTCAGCATCCTAACCTCAATTGAGCAGGGCAAAAGCCATAACGCCTTAAAAGATAAAAACCACTTGACTGGAATGAATAAAAATAAATTCTCGTTCTATCAGGGAATTATCGGCCTCTGCCGAATTTACCGAGTACACCTACTTATGTTTGGTTCCACATGGTGGGCGTAGCCGCGTATTATTGGTTGAAATAATGCATAATGATGCGGGTCACCGGGAGCCGGATTTATCGGCGATCCGGTGGAGCCGCTGGTTAGGGCTTGAGGTTTATCTACCATTTTCTCCAGTCGCCTTTGAATGTATCGGGGACTCGACCTTTCCTATCTCCAGGCTTTTCTTGCAGCTTACGCCAATGGAATATGGAAACATAAATAAGGAGCAATCCGAAGAAGATAGATACTGCTCCAGGCATTTCTCTATTTGCACGATTGGCCATGATTGGAGAGGTATTCTCTTATGATCTCCTCAACATTTGTTGTGGGCTGAGTGGAGAAGCCGCAGTGTTTGCATCGTCCGATGTGAATTATCGGGGCAGCGTAGAGCGTCGTTAGACTGGAGGTGTGGTGGAGATCCTGGAGCAGTGCGGCGTTTGGGTCGGGGATGGCGTTCTTGAATCTTTTCATTGCTTGAATGTCGCACACGATGTTCTGTATGCGCTCTTCCGGTAGTCTGATGCTGGCGGCGTATGTTTCGGCGAATTTCGTAATTTCGAGGTCTGTCATATCGGTGAACCCGTCTTGTTTTAGGATTTCGGGCAGGGTTTCTTGCAAGTAGTGTTTGACCATTGAGTAATAGGGGTCTCTCCCGGTTTCTCTGGCTAGGTGATCTATTCGTTGCTGCAACTCTTTAGGCGGTGGGCCTTCGATTGTTTTTCCGAAATAATGACTGTACAGTTCTCCTATTTCCATGGCAGTGGTCAGAGAAGAGTATGCTTCTTCGTACTCGCCCTGTTCAATGAAAAAGTTGAAGGCAGCTATTGCAATTGAGTACCTTTGCACGTAAATGGCTTCTGAAGATTGTTTTTCTTTCTTGCCGCCATCCAGCATCAGCATGTTGAAGGCGAATGCTAAAAACATTGAGGCGAGACGTTCGTGGACGTGTGCGCCAAGTCGGCCGTTCTGCTCTTTCTCGTCCAATGTATTCCATACGTTTCGAACGAGCGAGGTTGCTTCTTCGATCGTACCCATGACTTCTTGTGCTTGTGTAATGCGCCAGGACAACGGTTGCGGCCCAAACGTTTTTTCCATGATTCTGAGCTGTGTAAGACTTTTTGCTAACAGGTTTATAGCGAACTGGTGGAGGTTTCCGGCGGCAAAGAGCATCAATATCTTTTTTGTGTGTGGGTCTAGCTCGGTTTCATTGATCAGCTTGATGGTGCTTCGAAGTTGTGTCGCTAAGCCTTTTCGCGTTTCTGGGCTACTTTCCGGTAAGACGACTTCTAAGGAGTCAATCCGTATTCGGGTGCTTAGCTGATTCGCGGCGAGTTTCATATCGGGGATGACGCTCTGCATTTCGCGGAGGTATTTGTGAGCGTCGATACGGCCAAACCGGAAATCGATTTTTGCACTATATAGGCGGATCAGTGCCGTTTTTTCTT
>JBDRNN010000043.1:0-5304 GCA_043811145.1 Candidatus Bathyarchaeota archaeon | reverse complement strand
AACCATTTCTTTACCTTCTTCAATGTCTAGATGAAGCATTTTATCTCTATCCTGAAATTCCTTAATTTGGGCATATCTTACAGGATTTACCAGACTTCTAGATGATTGTTTAGCAGCATCTTGAATGACAACATCAACGTCAGAACCCGCACCAGCTTCTGCAGGAGCACTTGTCTCTAAATAAGCTGAAAAAGTGTCTTGAGGATTAAAAACGTAAGTGTGCCCTACAGGAACTAAGTATTCCCATATGTTTTGTAAACCTTCTCCAGTAGAAACAGCGATATCTGTTTCAGTAGTTACATTTCCCCTCACCAAAGTGTAAGCTTCACCTTTTAATTGTACAGCCATAATGGCGTTCCTCCTTTATCGTAATATGCTCGGATGATGCTTAGCTAAATACCCCTCAAGCGTGTCTTCATTGAGTAAAGCCCCAGATGGAAGTTTTGAAGCTGTGGTTGAGAATTTATTGACCAATCCAGCTTTATACAAAATATTGCTGGCAATTTGATAAACTAATAAAGCCAGTAAAACTGTTAGGAAAAGACTCCAGTCTATTTTCACTTCCGCCCCCTGTAGATTTAGTGGGAGGGGCTTTATACCGCCCCCCACTTTATCTTAAGACACAAAACTGATATCAGCTTATATCTTACCCTTCACCCACTTATCGTAAATTACAAGTGCCGCCAGTATAATGACGATGGTGGTTAACAACCCCTGCCACATTTTCATAAAAAACACCTCCAAAAATTAGTTTCTATCCTACTTCCATTATACCACTTTTCTAAGGATGCGGCAAGATATATCGGTCAACATTAAGAGGTTGCCACAGACTCCTCAGTCTCTTTATCAAATTGTAGATTTTCTTGTTCTAAGTCTTTTCGTTTATTTTTAGGTATTGGCTTAGCGTTTGGAACTTTTAGGGGAAGACACTCAGTTACCTCTCCTCCAGTATAGTGCCAAAAATGGTGTAGTGGGAGTTTTGCCAGCGGCTTAACATCTTGAGGAATAAACTTAGCAAGATATTGATGGTCTGTTGGTGACCACACACGAAAAAGAAAAACATGCTCAGAAAGCCCAAAAACAGTTTTATTCAACTCAGCAATGCGTCTGGTATCAGCAATCATCCCAACATTCCGATGCCGACCTCTAGAAATAATCTTAAAAACATTCGGAGTTAAGGGCTTATTTACAGGAAGATATAGTTCCGCTTCACTAACTAAAAGCATGCAGTTCCAGCGATTCCAAATAATCTTAGCGATTTTTTCAAGTTCTTTGGGAGAATCAGTTTCAGGTTGATAGCTTGGATATTCTAGGAATTCTCCATTCGGGTCAAAACAAAAAAGATTTTTGTAGTTTGGTAAAAGTCCATACTTTTCAAGAAAAGTTTTTCCCTGTCCTTTTCCACCAGTTACCGTAACACAGTGCCAGCTTTCAAGCTTAATCATCTTTCCATTCTTCTTTTATTCTATTTAGCATTTTACGAATAAATCTTTGATAGCTAGCATCATTATCAAGTATGGTGAGCATTTTACCCATTTGTCCAATAAAAGTGCTAAAAATGGGGTTGAATGCGGGCACTTCAATATCTTTAAGAATTTCTCCTAAAAATTTAGCTTCTTTACTTTTCAGATTCGGAATTTTCAATGCCACCACCTTTCTCATCCTCAAAAGCTTCCTCTGAAGCAAACTTGGTAGTCCTATCAGGTTTTCCATGCCTCAATTGACGATAAATAACAACCTTACCACCAATAATTGCTGTGGTTACAACAAGAGCGGCAGCCAATGGAGAAACATCTGGGAGCATTGGACTCCAAACCGTCTTTAATTGCTCTATTTCATCATCATCAAAGTCCATTTCAGGAATTCGAGTTAACAGCTCCAAAGTTTTTCCAATGATTTTAACAGAAGCCTCAACCAGCATTTCCGACACAACCGACTGCCCTGAAACATCGCCATTTGATGACTGAACTTCTGAATCAGTATCCCTTATGGATTCTTCAATACGTTCTTTGGTGTCTTGGTGAACCTCAAACATTTTAGAACCACCATCTAAGCTCATCCTTTTCCTCCTTTCGTTCCAGTTTTCGTTTGGCTTCTTCTAAATATTCACGACGTTTCAAAGCTTTTTCTTCCGTTTTTTTAATCTTATCTTCCGCTTCTGCTAATTCAGTTTCAGAATCAACTATATCAGGTTCAGGCTCAGGTTTAAGTTCAGGCTCAGGCTCAGCTTGAAGTGTCATTAAAGGTACTTCGTTTTGAGGTTCAGGCTCAGCTTGAAGTGTTATTAAAGGTGCTTCGTTTTGAGGTTCAGGCTCAGCTTGAAGTGTTATTAAAGGTTCTTCAAAATCTTCCTGTTCGTCTTGAGGTTCAGGTTCAGGTTCAGGCTCAGGCTCAGGTTTTGACATTTTTGTTATTATATCTTTTTCTACTTTTACTTCCAAATCATCTAATTCACCATCGGGAACAGTAACAAGCCAATCACTAAACTTAGATTCTGTCTTTTTACGAGCCTGTAATTCGCCGCTTTCAATCATGCGGACAATTGCTTTTTGAGACACCTTGAGCATTTCAGCTGCTTGTTTTTTCGTTACTTCCATTTTTGCCTCCATTAACATTTCGTTTGTGTTCCACTGTTTGAATATGCGTGCTCATGTTATAAACACGATGCTTGCAGTTTGAACAAAAAATGGTAGTTCTTTTCTTTTTCATTTTATTTCTCCTGCTAAAAACTTCTGCATTTCATTCACACTTTTCCAAGGAACAGTATTTCCATCCGATAATAACCTCCTTTTATGGTCAAAACCTAACCGAACACTCATGGGTCGCCACACCCTGCTTCCAAAAGGCTTCTTATCTCTCCACGCCTCTTTTAAGTGTAAGAACCGAAAATACCCATAATGATAAAGTTCCTCTGTATCACGAAAATGGTCTAGAACATCTTCAGAAGCACTTCCTTCTTTTCTAGCATCTTCTCCTTTCAATCCTTTGGTGCTGTGTACAGCGTGGTGAGCTAACTTCGTGCCGACACGATAAAATCGAGTTCGATAAGACACTAGATGCCCAGATTCCTTAAGACCCCAATAAATACCATCTTCACGATACCCAACCCCTAAATCCTCAAATGTTACAAAAGAATCAGAAGATATGACCAACACTTGATGCTTTAATGCTTGCTTGGACACTGTGGCTCTAGCTTTACCTAAAATTAAAGAATACCACTCAGGATAAAAGCAAGACCCAACTTTAACTTCCCCACCCCCAAAATCCACGTTTTCAATTTTAATAGCTTCTTCAACAGGAATCCCATGCTCCTCAGCATATGCTTGAACTTTAGCAATGTCAAGTCCAACACTTTTCTGGAATAACTTGCCGATAATAGAATTAGACTGTAACTTAAGCATTTTCCTTTCTGACTCCATATTGGAAGCATCCCTAATGACTTGAAGTCTTTCAAGATGCTTAGCTAAAACGTTTGTTCCTTTCTCATAGAAATAACCACGATAGAGAACTATTGATGCTCCCATCGCTAGAGCCTCACGAACTTCGGATACAGAACAATGGCTAGTTCCTTCCAAAACATAAAGAAGAGAATGACCATCGTATATCGGCAAACAAGGATATTTAGTTTCTGGAGGGAATCTAAAATAAACATGCCCAAATCCAGAAATTCCAGACAGCCACACTTTTAAATTCGTAGTTAACTTCCAGTCCAGTCCTGTTGGTAAACACCCAAGAGCAATGGCTGAATTCGGATGATGCCCTGTAGCGTCATATTCATGTACGTCTGGCTGCTCACCTCTGAAAATGCATTCCATACGCCCACCCCAGCAACATTTAAGAGCTTCAGTTCTAAGAACGGTGTCTCGCTGGTCAATTGTTTTTGATAAACTTTTACGAAAAATGGAGGCGGAAGTATTAGCTGGAGTCATAGTGGCGATAATGTCAACTTCAAACTTGTCAAGAAAATAGCTTCGCATTTTAGTGTAAATTCGTTGAGTGATAATAGCATCGTGTAAAGCATATTCACGAAACTTTGGGTCTGAAAGTAACTGTTGTTTAGTTGCTTCCCCTCTTTCAATTTGCTCAACTGCATCGCCGATGGGAAAATCTTCCTTTACTTCTCCCCACTGTTCAGCAACCGATGATAGTTTTTCTTTAGGATACCAGTTAGCTAAATCTACAACCTGAATTTGACCATCGCCGTAAGACTGAGTAAGACGGTATTTGCCCTTGAATTCATTAACTATCCATTCACTCAAATCAAAGAACTGAATTTCAGCTAAAGAAAAATAACAAACAAAAATGTAAATACCTCGACTTTCCAAATGAATTAGTTGTTTAGCCTCTTGAAACAGATTTTTGATAGTCAAATTCTTATTAGAAATTAACGCCGCTGTATCGTCACTGGCTAACTGCCAACATATTAACTCAGAAGCTCCACCCTCATGTGGAACATACTCAGTGTCTAAACCAAAAATAGCCACACTCTGGTTTATCCGACCCTTGTACGGCTTTAGACTCTGCACAAAAGCCTTCTTTCCAAGCTTATTTAAAAGCTCTAAGTCCATCTTAACTCAAAAACTGCTGAATTACTGATTTTGTATCAACCGCAAAATCCTGATTAAGCATCCACTTTAAATACTGAGGATGCTGAAATGCCACTTCACTGAGTGCCCATCCTTTGAACTTACCAAAATTAAGGCATATTGCATCTCCAATACGAATAAACCTTGCTTCAATATCAACAAAAGCATCGGCGTCATAACACCACTTTCCAAGACCTTCCATGTCTTGAGGCAAATCCTGGTGTTTTTGCATTTGTTTCTCCAGAATGCCCACATTCGCTAAAGCATCGCCGAAAGCTTCATGTGGAGTATTTAATTTCTGACCAGTGTATAAAAAATAAGCACTTTGCAAATCTCGCTTATTGTAATGATGAAAAATCTTCATGGTATCAATCAATGACCTGCCTCGCCGACTGAACTCTACTGATGTTCTTGAAAATTCAACCTCTAGAAGCGGTAAATCAAAACCTAGTAAATTAAACCCCACAAAATCGCACCCCTCTAAAAAGGAACGTATCTCTTTAGCTCTTTGGGCAAATGTCAAGCATCCTGCAATATGCCTGTCTGCAATATGGTGAATTCTAGTTGCTTCAATAGGTATCGGAATTGTAGGATTTAGATAACACGAAAAGGTATCTTCCATATCATCACCATAGTGCTTAACAATGCCAATTTCAACAATGCGGTCACTTTGAACATCAACGCCTGTAGTCTCTAAGTCAATAAAAGCTAATGGTTT
>JBDRNN010000042.1:0-5825 GCA_043811145.1 Candidatus Bathyarchaeota archaeon | reverse complement strand
TTTTAAATTTTTAAAGAAATGTACGCTAGAGTTTTCAGATTTTAACATTAAAGCTACCAAGAAGGAAAAACCTTGAAGATAGGCGTAATTCAGACTACCGTTAAATCATGGAACGATCAAGTCTGATTGAGCATTTTTTAGCCGAACATGCGGTACAACCGGTTTAGAGGCATGTTTATTGCAAAAGCTGCTAGAACATACCAAGCCCAGAAGGGCATCAGCATATGACTTTCTCCAACGAAGGGAGGGTAGAATGGGAGCTCTGGAAGTGGGAAAGGAGCAATAGCTACAGGCGTAGTTCCAAATATTTGACTGAGGATTATGTATATTATGAAGAATGGGACCATGGTATACATCATCACTCTCATTTGCCCTTTCATAACGCCCGAGTATTGACCCCAAACCTGACTCTGTTCGCGTTGTAACCGTGCATACGTTTTTTTATCACCCTTTCTTCGTGCCTCAAACATCTGTTTTCTAAGGGTCCCCATCTCATCCCTAATCTTTTTTGACTTCTCAATGTCAACGAATTTTCCATGCATCTTTGCGCTAAATAACCCCAGAACAGATGCTACCGCTAAGATGACAATCGTTGCAATCGGCATTTCAAAGATAAATTCAAACAATGGTTATTACCTAGGCTTTGATCATTTCAAATAACTTTAAGGCCGCTTGATGTTGGCCACCAGCAGGGTTGTGAATAATTCCCACGGGAATTCCAGATATTATTGAACATGCAGAGGCCATAGCTCTAGAAAGTTGTATCTCCTTGTCTACCTCTTGGGCTAAGATTTCATCCCTTTTTCGTGAGGCATCGCTCATTCTTCTCGATAATATTTCATCAGCGGGTGCTTCAATTATCGCTATTAGTTCGGGACTGATAGTTGATAGAACAGGGCTTGGGATTCCAGGCATAAAGCCTGATTGCGTCCTAATGATAAGATGTGTATCAATCAATAACAAACCATCTATTTTATTCGCAACTATAGCTTCAGCGGCCTTCTTCTGAAGCTTGTGTTGAAGCTCTGAAGAGGCTTTCCTTAGGCTATCCCTGTCCTTAACCACGTCTTTAGCCGTATTTAGCATCATTGTTCCGTAGTTTACCAATCGCAAAGGTAAGTTTTCTTGCTCAACTATTTTTCTAAATTCATTTAACACTGTAGTTTTGCCTACTCCGGCAGGCCCAGCAACTATCACTTTCCTCTTCAATGTTTTAACGCCATTCCCAAAATTGTTGGAGTAGCTTATTAAACATTCTTAAGGTATGTTTTTATACCAGCTTTTATTGCTACGATTCTCTTCCCATTATCTTACCTATACCAGGGTACATTTCGTCTATACGTTCCTTGGCTAGAAGTTGGTAGTACTGCCATAGAATACTTGTTGTAAGCAATATGCCTACCCCCGAACCGAAGGCGCTGAAGAAATCTGCTACGGCAGCAATCAACCCCACTGAAGCTCCACCGATAATCGTTACGACAGGGATATACCTATTGAGGATTTCCTCCAACGACCGTTCAGACCTTCTAAAGCCTGACACTTGCATACCTGCATCGATGAGCTGTTTTGCAACCCTTTTTGAACTTAACCCACCTATCTCGACCCAGGTTTTAGCAAAAGCAGTACATAGCCCAACGAATATTCCCGTGTAAATTCCAGCTCGTAGGGGGTCAGCATAAAGCGCTTCGACACCTCTAGGCGGTGTCAGGTAGTAGACAAGCCCACTTATAGGCACCCCTTCTGCGTTAAACCTCCCTAGGAAATCGACCAATAGACCTTCAGTAGTGCGACTAAAAACCATTGAAGATGCAAAGAAAACGTCAGCAGCTAGAGCTGCAGCTAAGATCACAGGTATGTTTGAGACGTAGAACAGTTTAACTGGGTATGAGCCAGTATATCCTCTATATTTTGCATGAGATATAGGTAACTCTACCCTTAGCCCCTCACAGTAGACAATTATTATAAAAATCAGAGCAGTCGCAATAAATGCAATCATACTTGGCAGAGCACCGGGTCTAAAAACTGCAGCCAGCGCATTGTTCTGCAGTATAGCCTGTGGAAAGGCTATGAGGGCTCCTGCGAATAAACCGTCAGGAGCAGGTACGGGAGCGAAGCAACTCCAGAAGATTTGTTGAGATACTCCTGCAGCTATAAACAGACTTATTCCGCTACCTATACCCCAGCCTTTCTGAACAAGCTCGTCCATCAAAATAACCATAAGGCCGACAGCCAGGAGCTGAACGAATATGTAGATCATATGAGTTAGATTTGTTACTTGGTAGTATCCACTGATAAGGAATGCTCCAGCTTCAGCTCCCGTGAATACAAGCGCGAGAACTTTATTTACTGAAGTGAATTTTGATCGGTCAGAAGGTTTAGAGAGGTCTAGCTTAATTATTTTTGAGCCTATAAGCAACTGCAAGATTAGCCCAGCAGTTACTATTGGTCCAATTCCCAGTTCCATCAGAGTGCCTTGGCTTGAGGCAAAGATAACTCGTATTGCTCCAAAAGGATCTAAAGCAGATGTAGAAACACCGTAAAGCGGAATTTGAGACATAACGAGAAATAGTATAACTACTAAACCTGTCCAGAATACTTTTTCACCGAAGGGAACTTTCCTTAACGGCTTTCTAACTTCTGGAAGAACATGCCCCATCCGCGAAAGAATCTCGATGCCTTTTCCAGCCATTAGATTGAATTCCTCTTTACTTTTCTAGCTTAACCAGTTTACCGCCTGCTTCCTCAATTTTTTTAATGGCATTTTTAGAGCATGATTTTGACTTGATCACTAAGGGTTTTGTAACTTGCCCGCCTCCGAGAATTTTATCGTAACCGAAAGCTGGGAGGTCTAGCGGATATTTCCCGTCTTCAATTTTAACTTTTCCTTCAGCAACTAGATTATCCACAAGTTGATCGAGATAACCAACGTTAATTGTTTTTAATATCCCGATTCCAGTGGGACATATGAATCCTTTTTTTTCCGACTGGTTATGAGGTAAGTTCATCATGAAACTGCGTTTGTGTTTGAGAGTTCCAGTTTTGCCTCTTCCACCCTTCATCCCATGTTTTCGATGCTGTCCAACTTGGCCCCAACCATGGGTTCTTGAGCCTCGCTGCTTTCTGATCTTTCTTAGTCTATGTGGCATCGGGCGCACCTATCATCTTTAAAACTTGATTTCTGCATTAAGAGGTGAATTATACTTAAATATTTTGAGTCATCACGATTTGTCTTTAATGTATAAGCAAAATCTACAAGAGAATTTAAGGTCATAACATTCTTTTGATCAGTTCGTTTATTTTTTCTCCTCTGTATCCAAGCTCTCCGCCGTCTGAGAAACCGTGTTTTAAAGATTTTTTAAAGCCCTTAGATGGGGGATGGAGACGGAAAACAGGTTTTAATTCAGGTAATTCTGCAAACTTAACTTTAAGAGCACATAGTGCTTCGGCAAGCTCGCTTACGGAGCTAAAATTGTATTTTTTTAAATATTCTTCGCTTAACTTTCTGCTACCCTTAACCTCTCCACGCTTATTAATGAGGTGAGATAAAGTTTTCGCAGAAATTTCCCCCCAGGTGATATAATCCTTAGCAAGATGGAGCATTCCACGATATGATGGAGTTAATGGAATTAATGTGGCATGATTTACCTTATTTAAATGTATCATTGAAAGAGTTTCTTTAACTTCTCTTCTAACATTTACAGTACCCCTAACCCTTACCGCTACAATACATTTCTGCTCTTTTTCTTCCATGCACCAGATCACCTAATTTGTTCTTGTGGGGTAACCATACCGTAAGTATTCCTTAGGGCATCATAAACAGCAAATGCGAGAGATGAAACTGTATTTGTAGATCCAAAGCTTCTCGACCAACAATCCTTGACTCCGGCCAACTTCAAGATTGTGGTTGCAGCTTCACTTGCCACAATTCCCAGCCCCCTAGGACCTGGGACCAGCTCAACCTTTACGCTTCCACATTTTCCCAAACATTTGAAGGGTAGTGAGTGGGGTTTGTCACAACCACATTCCCAGCTTCCGCATCCTCTTCGTATTGGGATAACCTTCAACTTTGCATACATCGTTGCTTTATCTATAGCGTTCCGGATCTGTTTCACCTTTCCACTTCCTACACCCACGTATCCGTCTTCATTTCCAACGGCTACGATGACCCTGAATCTAGAATTTTCGCCAGCGTCAGTTTGTTTTTGAACTATGCCCATGTCTAAAACTTCTTTTTGAATATTGGGAAGAAGCCTGTCTACTATTTCAGGTTCTTGGATTCGATATCCTTGAGAGAAAATCTCCTCCAACGAAACGATTTTTCCTTCTTGGACTACTTTACCCAGATTTGTATGAGGTATCCACTCTTTTTCAATGGGCGCTTCAGATCTCTTCGGGTACGATCTCTTTCGGTACATTTCAGATCTCTTCTATTACTCTAACCTAAACGATTACTTTACGGAAACGACAATAAATGCACAACACAGTTTAAAACTTTTTCACCGACTAGCTGATGACGGCTAGTTCAATATATACGTTACTTGAACTCTGAAAGTGACTTGAGTTTCGCCTGGAAATATTGGAGTATCCTTCGTTGCTACCTCGCTGACAAGAAAAATAGGGGGCAGCCCTTCATCAGGTATAGTGACACTTTTAACTCCAACTATCCGTATATTTAACGACTTAGCCAATTTATTTGCTTTAAAGTTAGCTTCCTCTACTGCTTTCTCTATCGCTTGGTCACGGACTTCAAGTTGTTTTTCTTCAGTTAAAGTAAACTGGATGTTGCCAATTTGATTGGCTCCTGCCGATGTTGCTTCATCAATTATTTTGCTGACTTTGTCCAGATCAGTAGTAGTTACCTGAATTGTGTTGATGGTTTCATATCCAATAATTTCAGGGTACATCCTGCTGTAATTGTAAACGGGGGAAACTCTAAATGAAACGGTTTTCATATCTTCACCCAATAGCCCCAAACCGTTTAGAGACGCTACCACGTTGCTCATCTTCGCGGCATTTTCAATGGTTGCATCATCAGCGGTATCTGCCTGTGTTAACAAACCTACATTTATTTGAGCTTTATTGGGGATAACATCTATTGTTCCAGTTCCTGAAACTGTAAGGGTGTTAGTCTCTGATGGCGTTTGTTGATTGAGGACGGCAGCATAGGTAACGCCAGCCATGATTACCACAGCAACGCAAAGGGCTGTAAGCACAACGTAAAGCCTTTTATTAAGACCTTCAGAACTCATTCAAACATTCTCCTTATTTAACGAATTTTTTTTCGATGCTTTTCTTTACTTCTTCAAAATGTTCAGGAAGGTCTGCTGGCATTAAATTATTCTTTAAATAGACAGAGAAAAAGTTTTGTTTATTTTCATTTTCTAGATAGCTTTTTGCAAAATTCATGATATGCTCCCCTCGCACCCTACTTTCACTGGGGAATATTTTCTCGCCATGGGGGATTGAAACGCCAGAATCTACGACTCCCTTCAAGGCGGCGAAAATTTTTGATCCAACGGGAGGTTTTTTTAACCCTATGTCAAGGATGGCTTCTTTTAAGTTGTTTTGAAGGGCCTTATACCCCGTAATCATCCCGGTTAGATAAGCAGCGGGCAAATTTCCGCATGGAGCCTTCCAACCATAGTCTCGGGATAACTCTTTAGATGATGCGAAAACCAAAGTACGATCACCTTCTGCCCTGCTCTCTACAAGCTGAGCAATTGAGTGAGAGAGTGTGCATCGCACAACTAGCCTCAACTTTCGGGATTTGATTAGACCCTTTCTCTGATAGAAATCGGTTTTTCCTTCCTTCCGCCTTCTGAAAG
>JBDRNN010000041.1:0-7805 GCA_043811145.1 Candidatus Bathyarchaeota archaeon | reverse complement strand
TGTCAGTTGCTGCTGAAGTTTCGGGGAAGTTATACCACCAGCCTTTGTCAGGACGTCCTTTTGTTGATAGTTCAAGGATGGGCAGGGTGACTCCGATTATGTTTCGAGTTTTTTCGCTTACATCAAAACGATCTGTTACTGCTAGTGAGATTTCTTCAAGCTTGCTTGATCCCGAGATTAGCTCAGCTTTCATAAAATCTTTGTAGGCATCCGCTAGAGCACTATTCAATCGACTTCTTAAGGGACCTATATCACGGATGAAGTTGAAAAAATGTAACAGTAATGCATCTCTTTTCTCTACGAGAAGGTCATGACCCCTTTGAGCAAGTTTAACCCGCCTCTTTAACATTAGAAGCTCAAATCGGGTAGCATGAACGTCCGTAATTGTCTCGGTTGACATTTAGTTCAACAACCAAACAATGTTTCGATGTGTGTTTTTAACTTTTACCTTAGTTTTGAGATATTACTCTTGGAAATTGCCTTTTTTAACAAATCTCCACTCGCTCATAAGAACACCATATAAATCCTCGGAGTCAACTATAGTTTCGAATTTCATTAAGGATTCAGCTAATTTTTGCGCTATTATATGGTAGCACAACGAAGCAACCCCGTCGATAATACGGTAGTAAAAGTCGTCGCAGCTGCAATAGTTTGCAGAGGGAAGAATCTGGTAGTCCTTCTCTTTCCCAACAACAATCCAAATAACTATATCCCCCGGTTTGAAAATATATTTCTTGACCACTCCTTCCTCAACTGCCTTTAGAGCAGTCTCGAAACGTTTACCGAAAACATTTCGTAAAAGCCTCCTTTGACCGATAGAAATTTTATCTTTGGGCGTTATTCCTGCACATATTTTGTCTAGGAATTGAGCTTCTCTTACCATGGCTGACAGTGTCCAGTTAATTCTAATTAAGTTAATTAGGATGGATTGTAAAATTCTTTTGGCACATCATGATTCAGCCGTACGTTCCATGGCCAGCTCTCCACTTTATGGATACCGAAAAGACCCTTGTTGTAACGGATTTGCATTTAGGCTTTGAATGTGAGTTAGCTCAGATGGGAATCAATCTTCCTTCCCAAACCTCAAAAATAAGGGATAATCTTATCAAACTTCTCGAAAACTCCAAACCCAACAGATTGATAATTCTAGGCGACCTTAAACATAGCATACCAAATATCTCAAACCAAGAATGGCAGGAGATACCTCAATTTTTCGAAAGTATCAGTGAGAAGGTTGCAAAAATCGAATTAATCCCAGGCAACCATGATACCGGAATCTCTCGTTTCTTAAGAGCAGGCCTCAAAATTGCTTCTGACAGAGGACTATTGTTAGGAAAAAAAGAAAAAATTGGCTTCTTTCATGGACATGCCTGGCCATCCCCCAAGCTTTTTGAGGCGGATTATTGGGCTACAGGACATAGCCATCCAGTCATCCAGTTTAAAGGAATGTTCAGTTTCAGGACAATCCGACCGGTTTGGGTGAAGATTCCACTGGATGGAGAAAAAATAGCCTCTGCCTTTTTGAAACATAGAAATGTAAAGTTGAATGGAAAGAACCCTACGAATGTTTTACGTGACAAATTTGGAGTTGAAGTTAAATGCACAAACTTGATAGTTATGCCTGCTTTCAACGACCTCCTAGGTGGGCTTGCTCTAAATGCAAAAAATCAAGAAGAACTCAAGGGACCACTACTGAAATGTGAAGGAGCCGACCTGAATAGGGCAGAAGTTTTCCTAACGGATGGAACATTCATAGGCACTCTTAAAGACCTGAAAAAATTTAGCTAGATTTCAACATTTGCTTAAGCACTCAACGCCTATTATTCCATGGTTCTGAAAAGATCTAACCAGTTAGAGATTTGATTGTTCCTGAAGTTTTCATAACCTGAATAAATGTGGGTTCCCCATCAAGACTGCTTAAAAAAATTAAAGCAATTCTCACCCTGTCCAAAAATGTGTTGGAGCAACTCAAAATACCTAAGCCCTTTTCCTCATCATACGAAACGAGATACATCCTCATTTGACTGAGCCCATAAGCTCCGAAAAGATGTAGCATGATATCTTGTAGATTTCGATGAACATCATCCTTACTCGGTTTCCTGCTCTGAGAATTTAGCTGAAAGAGCAGGTATCTTCTCTTGAAAAATTTAACCATTAGGGGATGCCCCCTTTACGGTTTTTATCCCCACATCAACATAGGAAGGATCCAACTTCTCCCTATTTCTATGAACTATAGACAGAGGAATCTCGGAGATTGAATTTTTCATCTGTTGCTCGTTCAGTCCGAACAATCCCAAGAAAGATGCGAGATCTCGTGGGGCTCTAAGATCGAAAGGCTTTTCAGCCCCACTTGAAAGAACGATTCTCAGCTTATGTGCTTCAGCCAACCATATACGTCGTTGTATTTCAGATAAAACCTTAGGTAAAGACTCCTCTCTACATTTAATAATCTCCATCAAATTGACCTCGAAAGCCACATTCGACGCCTTAGCCAACCCAGCAACGGCTCTATCAAACAAACCTCTTGGATAGATTAAAGGAAAGTTTAAGAGATCAACTCGATGATCTTTTGCAGCCTGTCGGGAAACTGTTTTTGTTCTACATTCCACCGATATAACTTCATATTTTTTTCTGAGTTTATTTAATTCAACTAGCAATTGTCTAGGCGTCTCAGGGATTAGATCAATCCTTTTTATCAGGTCTACATTGTGTCTTTTGGCAAAGGCTTTATACTGATCAACCACCGACTCATTCAAACCTACCGATATTTTCAACCCAATGGCTGAGTACCCAAGTTGACTTGCAGATTGGATTATACATTCTATATCGTCTAGGTTAGTAGTTGATGGCTTAATATGTAGATCTACAAATTTCACAAAAAGCCACCGCAACCCTGGATTCAGACAGTGAGGAGATCACTTAATTAAAGCTTTTCCACAAATCTGTTTTAAACGGGGGCTATTTTTGATTGAGGGGTGATTGAAATCAGCTAAAACAACTTCATACCATTTATGATTACCGTCACTCCAAATCCAGTAAGTCCCCAAAGGTTTGAGATTTGGAAATTTTTTAGAGACCCTACCTTCGGCTATATGTTTCAGGCTGTCATGTGTGGTGTATTTAGCTACACCCATTTTCTTCTGTCTTCTGCCAGCCTTCGGTCGAATCTTCCGGAGTCCGCCACGTCTTATTCTAACTCGGACGACTATGAACCCTTGCTTTGCCTTGTATCCTAATGCTCTAGCTCTGTTGAGTCTGGTTGGGTTTTCTACACGTGTAACTGTATAGCCATGTCGCCAACCTATGGCTCTTTCACGGATTATTTTTGCCAACCCTGATTTCTCGGGATTTTTCCACTGTTCAGCCAGATATTTGTACATTGCCAAGATTTTCTACCCTAATTCCGCTATTCATAGAGATTTTTATAGACTAGATGATTCGCTGAGATTTAGATAAATGTTGTTATTGCTTCATAACCGCTCTAACCTACAAGTGCAAGTTATTTTATGACCTTTTTTATGTCTATCTCCAATATGTCAGTGGCACCGTTTTTCTTCAACAACGGAATTAGCTTTAACAATTGATCTTCTTTCACTGCAACTTCTACGCCATAATCTGGTTTTTTTACACCATGCAACTTTGAAATAGTAGGACTCTTCATAGCGGGTAGGACACTTGTAACCTTATTTAACATCTTTCCAGAGACATTCATCTTGAGAAGTTTTAGTCCCTCAGCATCCTTAGCTCCTCTTACGAGAGTTAGAAAATCTTTAATCTTATCTTTTTTCCATGAATCTCGCAAGCTTTTTTTGTTGGCTATTATTCTAGCTGTGGAATCAAAGAGCGTGTATGCTATTTCCCAACCGTTAGCTCTAAGAGTGTCGCCTGTTTCAGTACAGTCCACAATTAAGTCAGCAACTTCAATGAAAGTTTCTGTAGCCCCATACGAACGGATGAATGTGTATGGAAGTTGGTTTAATTTTGTTTTACATAGGTCCCTTGTGAGGTTCTCATATTCTGAGGCAACTATGATTCTTTCTCTTCCTTCCTCTTTTACCTTCTCTGCCAGCTCTTTAAATACTCCCCTCTTGGAAATTTGTTTGCACCCACGACGTTGAGGTATAGCAACGACAACATTTACTCTTCTCAGCCCCAGATCCATAAGCTCATCCACATTGGATTTGTGTTCGATAACCCAATCGTGACCAGTGATACCCAAGTCATATTTCCCACCCTCAACGAGAGGACATATGTTCTGTGCTCTATGAACTCTTATCTGAAGCTCCGGGTCATTAGACTTGACCATATAGGATCTCTCTCCCCCTACAGTCAAACCATACCCCGCTCGATTTAGGAGATTTTCGACATTATCCCAAAGATGGCCCTTCGGTAGGGCTAACTTCAACACGGTCATCTTTCTCAGCTTACCTAGGTGATATTGTTTAGTTGTTTATTATCCTATGTATGATCGATCTAAACTCATAAGCTGTACTGTACCGCGCAACTTGGCATGTTTAAAATAAAGCTTTAAATTTTCATCTGCTCTGATGCTTAGTGGAGATGAAGTAGTCGTCCCAGGCTGAACGCTTAACGGCGGTATGTCGACCACGCGACGATCTGATCCATTAAGAGATCGTTCTACGGGGTTTTGTTAATTTTAAAACTTCTCCATTTTTCTTCCCAAGATAAGCCATATGTACCAGATTAACGAACAACCCACATTCTACTACTCCAGGAATTTTTTTAATGCGCATCTCAAGTTCTCCAGGTTTTGCTATTCCCCTGAAGGACGCATCTAGGATGAAACCCCCGTTGTCGGTTGTTATTGGTCCAACTTTCCCTGTTCCTTCTCTAACCTTCACCGACTTACAGAACTCTTTCAGTTTTTTAATTACCGATAACGCCGAAAAAGGAATAACTTCGACGGGAAGAGGATATCCTAACCCGATTTTACTAACTAGTTTTGTCTCGTCGGCTATAATAATAAATCTCTTCGCCGTAGAACCAACGATTTTCTCACGAGTAAGAGCTGCGCCACCTCCTTTGATAAGAGCGAGATTTTTATTTATTTGGTCAGCTCCATCAATTGCCAAATCTAATTGGGGATGCTCATTTAATGTTGTTAAAGGAATTTTCTCTTCAGCCGCCAAAAAAGATGCTTGATAGGATGTTGGAACACCCAATACATCGATGCCCTCTTCCCTAACTTTTTTACCTAACTGCCTAACAGCATAGGCAGCGGTTGTTCCGCTTCCCAAACCAACAATGTGACCACTCTTCACATGTTTTACTGCTTCTACAGCGGCTCTTAACTTGGCTTTCTCTTGCCAACTCAATTGAGACTCTACCCCTCCATCTCAATCTGCTCTAGCTTTTCAAGCTCTTTCTGTAAATCACGCCTTAACTTATCTAGAGTGTCATCAGCCTTCGTTTTCCTAACTGCTGTAGGGGGAGTGGCGGGAGCAACTGGAGGTTTCTCAGGAAAAGGGGCCTTTTCTTCTTTTTCAGGCCTGTCAAGAATATGGGTAACGGATAATTTTAACTCGGGAACTTCTCGTGGCGCTATTTCTCGGGGCGTTATGCCAACACCTTTCCTTATCTCTTCAATTTTTGAATTAAGCTCACTGAACTTTTCTTTGAACATATTGACAAGCTCAGACCGAGTTTCCTCCAGCTCGTTAAGGCTTAACACTTTCTCGCTATGAGTTAGAGAGGATTCAAGTTTTGTTACCTGATCCTTATACTTTACGGACAGAAGATCTCTTTCTTCGGGACTTATCTTTCCTTCAACTGTTGCCTCGTATAGACGTGTTAAAGCTTCCCCAGCGATGTCTCTCTCAACACTGAGGATCCGAAGTTCATTTTTTATTTTGCTAATATCATTGGGAGCGAAACTTTTATCGGTTTTAAAAGGAGTTACCGGTTGGGATGGACGAGTAAGTTTATCGTCTTTTTCTTTCTCTTTTCGCCCGAAAAGCGGCATGTCCACCAGTCCATATTAAGATTAACAATGTACTTTAAAATTTAGGGTATATATGTCGATTTTTCTATAGTATTGTATATGAAATTTTACTTTCAAAATATAGATATATTATGGTAGAATATTAAGTGTGGGTAGATTCCAGGTTGTCGTTTAAAAGAGTTCATGAGGAGTTCTATATAGAAAGACTATGCGAACATCTCAAAGAGACGGGTGTAGAGGCGGAAGCTAATCCACTATTGGGACAAGACGTTCACACAAATAACATAGGAACCTTGCTGGGCAGTATAAAGATTAAAAACAGAAGCATTGACGAAATTCAAATGTATTCTCACCGAAAAGCAAGCGATTTCACATTGAAGGAAAAATTAATGCCACCTATGATGATTTGGGGAGCTAAGATGACTTACCATATGGACTATGTGATGTTTTCGGATCTTAGCGAGTTTGACGAGAGAAAACTAGTAGATTTAAACGCAATAATGGGTATGAAATGGAAAGGTGCATCAGGAATGCCCACAAAATGGGGAGCTTGGGGACCTAAGCCAGAACCAGCTAGATTAAGCGACTTTGTATGGGTGGGAGGTCTACAAGGAGAAGAAACCGATCTATCTGAGTTATTAAATCAGGATCAATTCCTAAAATCAAAACTGATGCACGAATTCAGAAGACCAATTAGACTGAAAAATCAAAAAGGCAGAGACCGATACGTCGACTACGGTGGAATCGATATTTTCCCCGATAAGAAAAATAACTGCATCCGGATCAAAACCATTCCAAGATATGGAGTTTCCAGAAAAGAGGATTTTCGCATATATTTTCCATCAAGGGAGATTTTCTGGTCGGTAGAAAGACTTGCTTCACACCTACGTAAATTCACAGGCGAAATAATGTAATAGTTATTAGTTTTTAAACTGGCTAAATTTTTGAACTGTCCAAAATGGCTTAAGTTTTCATCGCTTATGGAGTTATAAACTTTGGAAGGTCGCGTAGTTTGGTTAACTGGACTACCGGGTTCAGGAAAATCAATGGTAGCAAAGGCACTGGCAAGAGAGCTTGACAAACGGAGTGTTAAGGTTCAGATTTTATCCGCAGATTTGCTCAGAAAAACCTTAACTCCGAAACCAAAATACACAGAAGAGGAAAGGGAGCTCGTTTATGGAACTCTTGTGCTTATCGCGAAGCTACTTTCAAGGAACAACGTAAACGTTATAATCGACGCCACAGGAAACCGGCGAAGTTACAGGGATAAAGCTCGGAAAGAAATCAGCGATTTCCACGAAGTTTATGTGAAATGCCCCCTGAAGATATGTATCCAAAGAGAAACTAAGAGAGAAGAAACCCTAGGAGCTCCGAAGGATATCTATGCGAAAGCTTTCACCACGAAAAGTAAAACAGTTCCAGGGGTAGGAGTTCCCTACGAGGAACCAACCAACCCCGAGGTAATAGTCGCGACAGATAAATTAAACCCCGAAACCTGTGCAAAGAAAATATTTGGAGATCTATTCACCAACTATTAATACCGTCGAAATACTAATGAGGCTTGGTCAACTGAAATGTCCTTTAAGCTGAACACTGGCAGTTTGGAAAACTATCTCTCAACTCTCTTAAAGTCAAAGGTAAAAATTCTCAGCGTGGGAGAAATAGGCAAAAAAAAGAAAAAAACTAAAACTGAGAAAGAAATGAAAGGTTTCGGCTACGGAGCCCCCTATCTTATAGAACTTAAAGCAAATGGAAAAATGAAAAGCGTAGTTTTCGAGACAATGAAAAAAGACAGCTTCGGTCATGATTTCTTAGCTGACCGCGCTCAATCGCTTATCCTCGC
>JBDRNN010000040.1:0-3091 GCA_043811145.1 Candidatus Bathyarchaeota archaeon | reverse complement strand
TTATTCTGGTTGATAAAAAAAGTGTGCATAGCATCCTCAGTTACGGTGGGAAAATTCTTAAAGAAATCTCAGAAAGAATTGGAAAGAAAAGAGTAAGGATCATAGCCTACAACGAAGAACCTAGACGTTTTCTGGAGGATTTGTTTGCCCCTGCGCCCGTTTTAACGATTAACACAATCTGGGTACCTGATGGATCTAAGGAGACAAAGGTAGTGATACCTGGAAAGGACATACGGAAGTTGCCAGCAGACAAGGAAGTATTAAAAGACCTAGCTAAAAAGATCCAGAACATAACCCTCCGAATAGAATTTGAGAAATCACGGTAACCTGTACCTTTTGAAATACTCGAGTAACCCCAAGTTTTAAATTTCGACAAACAAGTTTTCTAAGTTTTATATGAAAAGACATTTTTATCTATCCTAAATATTAGTGAATATGAGTTAAGCGGCAGGTTTATTCATGGATAAACTTGGTAATTGGCGTAGAACACACTCCTCAAAAGAGGTCACACCGAACCTAGATGGTCAAGTAGTAACAGTTTTCGGTTGGGTTCAGGGGATTCGAGATTTAGGCAGAATTAAATTCATCATTTTGGGAGATAAGGATGGAGATATACAGATCACCGTACCTATGAAAACGGTCAGTTCTGAAGTAGTTCAGAAAGTTTTAGAGATTAAAAAACAGTATGTTATTGGTGTACAGGGAATCGTGAAAAAAAGTGGAAAAGCCCCACGAGGGGTTGAGATCAATCCCCATGCTATTCGAATTTTAAATTCAGCGCAGCATCCATTGGCTTTAGATCCTACTGGACGAACACCCGCAGACATTGATGTGAGGTTGAATGCAAGAATACTGGATCTACGTAGACCTGAAAGCCAAGCTATATTTAGAATAAATCGCTTTGCAACCAATTCTATAAGAGAATTCTTGTTGAATAAGGGTTACCTAGAGGTTAACACTCCGAGACTTATCGCTTCCGCTACTGAAGGTGGAGCAGCTTTATTTCCAGTCGTATACTTTGATAAGGAGGCTTTCCTTGCTCAAAGTTCTCAGCTTTACAAAGAGGAGCTAACAGCAGTTTTTGAAAAGGTTTTTGAGATAGGCTCATTTTTTAGAGCGGAAGAGTCCCACACAACCCGTCACATTAGTGAATTTGTCTCTGTTGATGTTGAAATGGCTTTTTCAACGAGAGATGACACAATGAAAGTGCTGGAAGAATTGACAGAATATGTGGTAAAGTTCATCAGAAAAAATTGTGATGAGGAGCTTAAAACCCTTAAACATGAGATTGAAGTTCCAAAGCTACCTTTAAAGCGATACACTTACGATGAAATTCTAAGCGAGTTAAAAGAGCAAAACATAGCTATCCCCTGGGGAGAAGATATACCTACTCCAGCCTTAAGGGCAGTTGGCAAAATTCACTCCAAAGAATTCTACTTCATAATCGATTGGCCTACTAGTTCCAAACCTTTTTACATTAAGCCGAGAGATGATTCCCCTGAAATCTGTGAGGGCTTCGATTTTATGCATAGTTGGATTGAGCTCGCCTCTGGAGGAACTAGAATTCATGACAAAGAGCTTTTGACTAGTAGAATGAGAGAGCAAAATTTGAAGCCTGAAACCTTTGTATATCATTTGAAAGCTTTTGAGGTGGGGATGCCTCCCCACGCTGGGTGGGGTTTAGGATTTAATCGGTTTGTAATGGTTCTTACGGGCAAGGACAACATTAGGGAATGCGTCCTTTTCCCACGGGACAGATATAGGCTTACACCATAAAAGTTTAGGCAAGAATTTTACAATCAAGATGAAAATATTTAGCCTTGGTGCTACAAGTCAGATCCTTAGGAGACAAAGATGGTCCGTTATACTATTTTAGGAGTAGCAGACGGTATAGCAATAATTATAGGCTTCAAAGTAATGAACCTTTATCCTAACGAAACTTTTCTTTTAGCCTTCTTTGTTGCGGCTTTTTTTGCAGGCCTGATGGCTGATTACGGGCAGGGAGTATGGGCCGGTTTCTTTTCAACTATACTTTTCCCCCTAATCTGGGCTCCACATCTAGCTATAGCAGGAAATCCAACCGGATGGTTTTTTGTCTTCCTCTTCTTTCTGATTCTAGGTATAGTTGCAGGCATCATCGGATGCATAATAGGGATTATAGGAAATGTTGTTGGAGAAAGAATATTCCTTTACAGACGCGAAGTCTTAGATAACAAATCTAGCGCTTTTGAAGTGAATGGTTGAAAGGTATGGACCGAAGACTTTCTAAGGAACAGGTCGAGCATGTAGCTTGGCTCGCTAGAATTCACCTATCTGAGGAAGAGAAGGAACTTTTTACAAAGCAGCTCAACGATATTTTAAACTACTTCAATAAAATTAACGAGCTAAATACAGAAGATGTTCCTCTAACTTATCAATTAACAGACATGTCTGACATATTCCGGTCAGATAAGGTTACGTCCTCTCTAACAAGTGAAAAAGCCACTCAAAATGCTCCTAAAACTAAGGAAGGCTATTTTAAATCCCCCAAAATTGTTTAAGATGAAAAATTAATGCAACTATATTCATTAACAGCCCATGAAATCAACAGTAAAATACTGTCTCAAGAATTTACTGCCGTGGAGGCTATAACTTCAGTTTATGATAGAATCGAGCATGTCGAAGAAAGGGTTAATGCTCTTGTAACATTGACAAAAGAAAAGGCTCTCAAAAAGGCAAATCAAATCGATTTAAAAATTAAAAATGGTGAAAAAGTTGGGCGCTTAGCGGGTGTGGCAGTTGCAGTAAAAGATAATATATGCACTAAAGATATCAAAACTACCTGCTCCTCAAAGATGCTTGAGAATTTTACTCCACCATATGATGCCACAGTTGTTGAAAGGATCGAGGACGAAGACGGTATCCTGATTGGAAAGGCTAACTTGGACGAGTTCGCTATGGGAACCTCGACCGAAACAAGCTATTTTGGACCAACCCGTAACCCGTGGGATCTATCAAAAGTTTCAGGGGGGTCATCAGGTGGAAGTGCCGCTTCAGTCTCAGCCGGTGAAGCAGTTTTAGCTTTGGGAAGTGATACTGGAGGTTCAGTTCG
>JBDRNN010000039.1:0-8163 GCA_043811145.1 Candidatus Bathyarchaeota archaeon | reverse complement strand
GACCAAACAAAGAGGATGTCATTGAGTGTGAAGACAGGTGTTATTGAAATACCCATTCCTCCACCCATTACTCCACCTAGCAAAACTGCTCCTAAAGACATTCCTATGCCCAATCCAACGAATCCGCCTATTATACCCATAACGAGCGATTCGCTGAGGAAAAGCATCATAATTGAAGTTTGATTGAAACCTAAGGCTTTCAGCAACCCGATTTCACGAGTTCTTTCCATAACCGCGGTTATCAAAGTAGTTATAACGCCAATAGCAGCGACAACCATCGAAACAGCAGCAATACTCAAAAAGAATATCGAGAAACTTGAAATAAAAGTCTGGAAGGTCTCAATGATTGCTTTTGGAGAAGTAATTCCAATACCTTCACCATACTTATCTCTTATTTGTTCCTCTACTATCTCATTAAAGTCTACTCCATCAGTAGATACAAAAATAATGTCATACTCACCGCCTTTATTAAAGAAGGAGTTGGCAGCCGACAAGGATATAGCGGCTACGTTATCCATTTGAAAGAATGAGCCTGAACCAACATTACTTAAACTACCTCTGACCACAAAGCTCCTTCTCTCAGTAACCAGTTTCTGAGTATTTCCCTCCCCTTCTACGTATGTGTACTCCATTGTCACGGATTGGCCTAGTTCTGCAAATGCTGATGTTGATCCAGGTGGGTACTTTACATCGTATCCGAGAATGACTCCTACGGGATCATATGGAGAAACCCTGCTACCCTCTACAAAATTTATGGTTGGAAAAACATATTCCGCTTTAGTCTGATCCATACCAACCACGTTTACACTGTAGGCAGAACCCCTTGACTTTATTTCGACATATTGGCTAACCATTGGAACAACTTCATCTACCCCATGCAAGCGTTCAACATATCGTACAACCTGGTAATCCAGATCCACTGGACGAGAAGATGTACCCCCACCCCCTCCTCCGACATTAACCGGAGCAGAAGTGACCATAAGTACGTTAGGGGATAAATTACCGAATTCACTTGCTATCATATTGTTCATCCCAGCACTCATTCCATTAATAGAGATTATTAGACTTGCCCCAATCACAATCATTAGAATTGTCAGCGCTGAACGTAGCTTGCGCTCTCTGATTGCTGAAAAAGAGAATTTGAAGATCGACAAAAAGTTCATGTTTTACAATTTCATTTAGTGTGAGAAGAATTTAAACTTACCATCTGATCCAACAAAGTTCAATCAATCGGATGAGCAAAAGTAATATTACCTTAGCTCAGAAAAGATATTTCCTCAGGGCATAGTCTCAGGATGGTTAGTTTGAAGTCGAAATCAAGTTCAAGTTATTTCTTGACAGGAGACGAGATACTGGAAGGAATAAAGGCCTCATCTCCGCTCATAAAAGATTTTATTGATTTAAAGGAGCAACTTCAGCCAGCAGGCTTTGAAATGACACTTAGTGAGATTCAAACTTTTGAAGACTCAGGGAGCATCGATTTCACCAATAAAAGTAGAAAACTTGCAAAGACAAAAAAAATTGGTTTAAAAGAGGGAAGCCCCACAACTCTTCCAGCGGGGGCTTATACTCTGCGCTACAATGAGACAGTTCACCTTCCAAAAAACATTTTGGCTTTGATATTTCCAAGGTCCTCCCTTATAAGAAATGGAGCTGTACTTTACACTGCTGTTTGGGATCCCGGCTATGAAGGAAAAGGACAAGGTCTCCTTTGCATACACAACCAGTATGGTTTAAAAATCTATAAAAATGCAAGAATCGGGCAGATGGTCTTCATTAAACTAGGGAAATCCGTAGCCGAAGGTTACCGAGGGATATATACCAAAGAGAAGGTTTGCCGCGAAGCAAAGAGGTAAAAATGCCAAATGAAGATTATTGAGAACTCCATGATTGTTACAGGAGACGAAATGCGGATAATTGAAAACGGCTACATCTTAATTGCTGAAGGCAGAATAGACAAGGTGGAACGTGGAAAACCTCCCAATTTGGTAGGCGAGAAGATTAATGGACAAGGATGCCTAGTCATCCCGGGACTGATTAATGCTCACGTACATATAGGAGATTCTGTGGGAAAAGAGACAGGATTGGGAAAGACTGTCAGCGAGATTGTGAAACCTCAATCAGGTTTGAAGCATGAAATTTTGCGAAGAACACCCATTGAAAAGATTATAAGGGCTATGAAAGACGCCATAAATGAAATGTTGAACGGGGGTACTACTACCTTCGCAGACTTCAGAGAGGGCGGAGCCAATGGAGTCAAGCTTCTAGAAAAAGCCATAGTGGACAGCCCCATCAGGGCATTAAAACTCGCTAGACCTGACTTTTATTTTAGCGCGAAAGACCTTGAGAAGAATAAAGAGGGCGTATCAGGTAGAGTGTCGAAAGAAGTTAAGAGGCTGATGCATTTTTCAGATGGGATTGGATTAAGCAGCCCCAATGAATTCACCGATAACTCTCTTAAACAAATATCGAAGATAGCGAAAGGGAGAAAACGAATTGTGGCTACACATGTAGCTGAACATTCGAATTCTCTTGCTATATCAATGAGGAGAAGTGGCCTCAGTGAGGTGAAAAGAGCAGTCACGTATTTAAGACCCGATTTTCTCGTTCATCTGACTCATGCTACAGACAAAGATATCAAAACAGTTGCTGAGGAAAAAATTTCAGCTGTTTGTTGTCCTAGAGCAAATGGTGTTTTAGGGCTCGGTTTTCCACCCGTTAGGAAGCTTTTAGAGAGCGGAGTAAACGTGGCTTTGGGCACGGACAATATAATGATCAATTCACCAAACCTGTTTAGAGAGATGGATTATTTGTCAAAGTCGATTAGGGCTTTTGAGAGAGATCCGAGTTTTCCTTCTCCATTAGAAATTTTTAAAATGGTGACTATTAATGCCGCTAAGGCTCTCAGGATGGAGAGAACCGTAGGATCCATAAAAAGAGGGAAGTTAGCTAATTTGGTTTTTATAGATAGTGAAGCAGTTAACATAAAACCCATTCATGATCCGCTTGCTACCTTGGTACATAGGGTCACGCAGGATAATGTAAAAATGGTCATGATCGACGGAAACGTAGCATTAAACAAGTTATAGGTGTACCGATAGTGAAAAAACCTCATGTAATCTTGAATGCGGCAATGACTCTAGATGGGAAGATCACAACAAAGGCACGGGATTCAAAAATATCATGCCCCGAAGACCTAAAAAGAGTGCACCGAATTAGAGCTGAGGTTGATGGGGTAATGGTAGGAATTAACACTTTGTTAATCGATGACCCTAAGTTGACCACCAAACTCCCTGGGGGAAAGAACCCTATTCGAATAATTGTCGACAGCAGAGCTCGAACCCCTTCCAGTGCTCAAGCCCTAACAATCGATAAAAACACAGAAACCGTTATCGCTATGACTGAAAAGGCACCTAAAAATCGTGTGAAAAATTTGCTTAAGGCTGGCGCTAAAATTGCTTACGCAGGCAAAGGTAGACACGTCAACTTGAAGACTTTGATGGAGAAATTATGGACTATGAAAATTAGAACCCTTTTATTGGAGGGCGGTGGGACTTTGAACTGGAACATGCTTAACGAAGGTTTAGTTGATGAAGTTTATGTTGCAGTGGCCCCCATGGTGGTTGGCGGTGTCAAAGCGGTAACTTTGGCAGAAGGTGAAGGCGTAAAATGCATAAGTGAAGCCCTCAAGCTAGAGTTTACTAAAATGGAAAGGTTTGGAGAAGACATAGTTTTAGGTTACAGGGTGCTACATGAGAGGTAAATAAAGTGGATAAGTCTATTTTTTTATCTCAAATGACTTGGACAGATGTACAAAAGACTCTAAAGAAAAACAATATCATATTGGTGCCTGTTGGAAGTTTTGAACAGCATGGATCACATCTACCGTTAGAAACCGATACCATCCTTGCAACCGAAGTTGCTGAAAGAGCCGCAAGAAAGGCGGGTGTAGCTGTCACGCCAACAATTTCTTTCGAATTTTCTATAGAGCATATGAATTTTCCGGGAACCATCTCCTTGCGCTCCGAAACCTTTCTATCCATGATGTATGATATCAGCAGAAGCCTCATACATCATGGTTTCAAGAAACTAGTGTTTGTAAATGCTCATGGAGGCAACACAGACCTCATAAAAGTTTTAACCAGATCTTTGAGGTATGAATCCGAGACTTACGTAGTATTATTAAGCGTTTGGGAACTAGCATCAAAAGAGTTCAAAAAAATCAGAGAGTCAACTCCTACCGTCATATCTCATGCTGAAGAGTTTGAAACCTCGCTTCTTTTATACCTATACCCAAACTTGTCTCGAATGAATCGAGTTAAAGCGGTTAAATCTTTTACCTCAAAGAAAACAGGGAAACAACTGTTCAGTCTAGATACCGAAATTAGAGTTGGATGGAGAACTGAAGATTACTCGAAAACAGGAGTTTTAGGCGATCCAAAGAGATCATCACCTGAGAAGGGCAGACGCCTTCTCAACGCAGCTGTAATGAGTTTAGTAAATTTTCTGAACAAGCTTAAGGATGTTAATTAAGCTTTGACCAAATCTATGAAGATGGCCTCACCTGAAATCTATGACTCGTTAGAGAAGGTGATTGAGGGTAGAGAAATTGCCAGAGAGGAAGCTTATCGCATTATTCATGCGGATATTAAGGAGCTCCCAGGAATAACATCAGTAGCGAATTTGATCAAGTGTAAAGGAAAGGGAAACGTAGCAAGTTTTTCAAAGAAAGTGTTTATTCCGCTCACAAACATCTGCAGAAACGCGTGCAACTACTGCGGCTTTAGAAGAACCCCTGAAGATAATGATGCAAAACTATTAACACCAACTGAAATTTTGAAAATCGCAGAGGTGGGAAAAAAAAACGCATGCAACGAGGCTTTATTCACGATGGGTGAGAAACCTGAAGAGACGTACCCTAAAGTTGCAAGTAAATTGCGAGCTTTAGGTTACGAGAGCATTGTAACCTATCTTAGGGATATGTGTGAGAGGGTAATTGATAAAACAGGATTGCTTCCTCACAGTAATCCAGGAACTCTGACTAGAAATGAAATGGCCGAGTTGAAAGAGGTTAACATCAGTATGGGACTGATGGTGGAAAACACCAGTGAAAGACTATGCCAGACAGGAGGCCCCCACGAGTTCAGCCCTGGAAAAAAACCGGAATTACGTCTTGCAACTATTGAGCAGGGAGGAAAACTTAAGGTAGCTTTCACAACAGGTCTCTTAATTGGCATTGGAGAGACTTTAGAAGAGCGCATTGACTCGTTATTTGCAATAAAAAACATTCATGAAAAATATGGACATATCCAGGAGATAATTATCCAAAGTTTTAGAGCAAAAAAAGGAATTCAAATGGAGCGCGACCACGAACCTACTACATTGGACATAGTTAGAACCGTTTCTGTGGCGAGGCTGATTTTTGGAGGGGGGATGAATATTCAAGTCCCACCGAATCTTAACCCAAAAGGATGTGGCCTTTTTCTTTTAACTGGAGCGAATGATTGGGGCGGAATATCTCCGGTCACAATCGACTACATTAATCCCGAAGCCCCTTGGCCGAGAATAGACGAAGTTGAACGACTAACTTTAAATGCAGGACTAGTTTTAAGAGAACGATTAGCAATGTATCCAGAGTTTATTTTGATGAAACCAAACTTCATACCAGACAGGTTGAGTTATATAAGAAGTCGTGTAGATGAGAAAGGTTACGTTAGAAATGGTTGACTCTCCTCTAAAAACTATTAGAAAAGCTAGCTATATTCGATTCAATCGTTTTATTGAGAAGTTTTTCTCTGTAATGGATCCGGTTATAGCGGGCATATTGGATAGAGCCCTTGGCGAGAGGGAGATTTCGTTTAAAGATGGCATCGAATTAATGAAAGCCAAAGGTGTAGACCTAGAAAGCTTAATTCTTGTTGCTAATTGGATACGGTACAAAAGAGTTGGAGACTTTGTAACCTACGTTGTAAATAGGAACATAAACTTAACAAACATTTGCGTTGCAGGATGCAAGTTCTGCGCATACAGCCGCACCTCTGAGGCTCAAGATTCTTATCTTCTTTCGATGGAGGAAGTTGGGAGGAAAGTTAGGGAGGCTCAAAGGCAGGGTGTTACAGAGATCTGTATTCAAGGTGGACTTCATCCAGAGTTAGATGCTCACTACTATGAGAAACTTGTTAAAGCCATTAAGGAAGAGGCCCCCAAGATACACATTCATGGTTTTTCACCGATGGAGATCTTCTATGGCGCCTCAAAGGCGGGCTTATCTGTTCAGGAAACATTGGTGATGCTGAAGAAAGCGGGATTGGACAGTATTCCTGGAACAGCAGCTGAGATTCTAGTGGATGATATAAGGCGGCAAATTTGCCCTAACAAAATAAAGACCCAAACTTGGGTGGATATTGTAAAGACTTCACATAAGTTAGGAATTCCAACCACTTCGACTATTATGTATGGACATTTAGAGAGACCCGAACATAGAATAGCTCACTTAGTAATGCTAAGGGATATTCAAAAGGAGACTAATGGGTTTACGGAGCTTGTGCCATTGACTTTTGTACATTGGAATACTCCACTATCGTTTAATGGGGTTGCGCGAACAGGGGCAACTGGAGCTGAAGATTTGAAGATGCATGCTATTTCAAGAATTATGTTAAATGGGTGGATTAATAACATTCAGGTTTCATGGGTTAAACTTGGCATGAAATTTGCTCAGGTAGCCTTAAATGCTGGAGGTAACGATTTTGGAGGCACCTTAATGGAGGAGAATATATCTACCGCGGCGGGGGCGAAAATTGATAGATACCCAACCCCTGAAGAGTTTAGGAGCCTCATTTCGGATATTGGACGCATACCAGTTCAGAGGACCACGACTTACAAGATAATCAAAAAGTACTGAGTTGAGACTGAATTATTCTCTTCAGCAAAGTTAATTTTTCGGCATAGGGATGCTTTTATCCACCTTTATCGAGACATTATGACTTCAACATTGTGGACAATGTTCAGGGGCTAACCACCTGTCCCAAGTACAATGACAGTCATTACAAATCATGAAAATTTCTTCCTGTTCTTCAACCATTTTTGCTCGTCACCATCATATTTTCTGAAAAGCCTTACGGTATAAAGACTTCATCTGAAGTGGTAAGAAAATAATTTGCCCCTAAGTGGAGAAGCGTCTTTATTTTGTTAGCCTTCACAAAACCTCTACCGAAGGCGCTCTTATTGACATATGCTTCTAAAACTTCCCCGACAAATAGGGTGTGGTCACCAGTGGTAACTTGATTTACAACATTACATTCAAGATGTGCTATACATTCTTCGATTATCGGGGGCTTAACTTTTTTTGAGGGTTTAGGAGTTAATTCAGAGGTTCTAAATTTATCAGTATTACTTCCAGAAGTTCTTCCACAGAGAAGAGCCTGTTTCGCTAAGGCTTTTGATGGAATGTTTATCACATATTCTCGGGATTTTGCGATAATGTCATGGGAGTACCGCTTGGGTGCAATGGATATGCCAACCATAGGCGGATTAATAGATACCGGGAGACTCCAAGCCAGGGTTATGATATTTGGCTTACGAGTTTTTGGGTGAATACAAGTAACTAGAACTACGTTTCTAGGACTCATTAGTCTGTAAGCAAGCTCCGAGGGTAACCTTTTCTTCGTTTTCGGTGGTTTTTTAGCAAGATTCAATGTTAAACTGATGGAGAAGAGATCTGTTTATAAAAGCTTGCGCTAGAGTCTCATTAAAAACATGTATGGATTTAAAAATAAAAAGGTTGAAATCATCTTTTTATTGACTTTTTCTTTGAATATATTTTTATAGTCTCGAGGTCTTCTTCACGAAGCCTTCTAACGCATTCATCATCGAGATGTTTGAAGTATCCAGGGAGGTATCTTGAGTTAACACTTTCGCCATAAATGCGCATCCACGGTTCAGATATTGCCAAAGGTGTAATTCTAGAAATTTCCGAAATTGGTGAAATTCGGAATCATAGCACTTCCCCCCAGGGTGCTGAAATGGGGGGCGAATACTATGACATGAGATCCGGTGGAGGATTCTCAATATAAAAATAGCGACGAGGTTATTTGAGGGTTTAGGATCCGTTTCGAGATATTAAACGATTTAACATAACATTAAGTAGATAGAAAAATAACGCAT
>JBDRNN010000038.1:0-8228 GCA_043811145.1 Candidatus Bathyarchaeota archaeon | reverse complement strand
ATTATCCTATCTAGCCCACTTTCTAACAGTTCTTTGCACTTTTCAGCATCTACCAAAACTCCATTTGTATTTATTCTTACATCCACAACTTCATTTTCCTTTGCATATTTTATCATGTCTATAAGTTGAGGATGCAAAAATGGTTCACCTCTCCAGCTTAGGTTAATAGAGGGCAAACCGTATTTTGCCCCGCAATCTATCACCCTTTTGAATAATCCGAAGTCGATAAACGAACTTTTTCCTCTACTTTCACGTCCATAACACATTGGGCAGTGGAGGTTACATGCATTTGTAGCCTCTATATCCACATGCAACGGAAATTCTGCAACAATTTTTTTAAGCGGGTGGTTGTCCCATTTTTTCCTGTACCCTCTGTATCGAGAATCTTTTGTCTTCTCAGCTTTGTCATTACATACAATTGTACAATGATGTGAATATAGCACAGTTCTAATTTTTCTTAAAGAAGGAAAGATGTACCTAAATTTACTCCGCTCCATATGGATATAGTAGTAAAGGGCATTTTCGTTGAATATTTATACCTTGTCTACTACGATTATATTCTTAAAGAAAGTAAATTTGTTTGAAATAAAGCTTTGTAATGGTGTTTAATCATAGTTACCGCTTCCGATTTTTGTGCAGCACTTAAAGAAAAAGGGTTTAATTTCTTTTCGGGCATACCTTGCAGTATTCTAAATGAAGTTATCTTTTGCCTTTCAACTGATCCCGATGTTCAATATATACCTGCAACAAGAGAGGATGAAGCAACAGGTATTGCTGCCGGAGCATACCTTGGTGGTAAAAGACCCGTTATACTCATGCAAAACTCTGGGTTAGGCTATTCTTTAGGCGCATTTACATCCCTTGCAATACTTTACAGGTTGCCGATACTACTCCTCATAACTTGGAGAGGCTACAAAGGAAAAGATGCACCTCAACACCGAATAATGGGTAGCGCTACTCTAAATCTATTAAAAGAAATTGGAATACCGTACCGAATTCTATCCAAGCATGGAGTCAACAAAGTAATTGATTGGGCTTCTCAAACTTTAGAAAAAAAGCAGACTCCAACTGCCCTTGTTATCAAGAGGGATGTGATCAAATGAAAAGGTTTAAAGCAATCGAGGTCATCGTCAACTCACTAAATGGAAATGAGTTGATTATTTCTACGACTGGTCTAATCAGCCGTGAGCTGCACTCAGTTAAAGATTCACCGTCCTTCTTTTACATGTTAGGATCAATGGGGTTAGCTTCTTCTATCGGTTTAGGTTTGGCTCTTTCAGCTCCAAAAAAAACGGTTTTAGTCATAGATGGTGACGGTAGCCTTTTGATGAACCTTGGTTCCCTTGCAACTATAGGAAACAAGGCCCCAAAAAACTTTGTTCAAATAGTTTTAGATAATAGCTCTTATGAGTCCACCGGGGGTCAGCCTTCCTCTTCCAGCACCATCAAACTACAGAAAGTTGCTCTTGCTGCAGGGTTTCGGAATGTTAAGGTGACTACGACTCCACAAACTTTGGCTCAGATCTTAAGATGCTTGTTGGGTTCAACGGGTCCTTCATTTGTCTTGGTAAAGGTGGAAAAGGGTAGGGAAAATGTTCCTCGCATCCCCTATGGACCTGAGCTGATAAAAAACAGGTTTATTGAAGTATCGAAATCATAAGGGAACGTTTTTATATGATAGCAAGAAACCGTTGGCATGATCTGCTTGGTATCTTGCAAATACCTTCAAAAGTTTTGAATAATTGGTGCTACTTATTTTATTAATTCAGGAATTAACGTAGCAATTTTGTTTTCTAGACTATGGCAGAATTTTAGTTCCTTGTCAGGCCTAACATACTCACTGCAGCCTGTAAAATGCAGGAAATCTCTAAGTATATTGTCTATGGTCTCGTATTCTACGCCTGGTATAGCGAGATCTCCTAGTCGAATTATCATTGATTTCATAAGAGTGTAAGCATCCATTTTTCCTTTCCATAGGTCAGTCGTGAACATACTTTTCCGGAATTTCTCGATTGTTTCTTTTGTATAGAATTTTTCTCTGAAAGATAGGTAGTTTACGGTTAACCAGAATTTCCATTGACCTGAACAGCTCGTTGACTGTGGCAAAAATGCTTGAACCGGGTTATTGAATGTATCCACATATATATGTGAAAGTAACGCCAGTGCACCGCTTGCTACATCCGAACTTGGAGTCAGTATTGATTCATCACCCACGAGTGGAAGTGCCTGTTCTACAATCTTCTCATAGTAAGTCTTATCAGCGTTTATTCTTTCGAACTCATAGGTAGTTGTATCCGCCGCTGTGTCTTTTCCAGACAATATTTGGATTGCTGATGTGAGGATGGATGGAAACTTTGCTATAATGTGTCCATATACCCTATGAAAGTGAGCGGGCTCTCTATCCAAGGCTGGTAGAAGAGAGTATATGCAAGCTGTTTTATCCAGATTACATAGCTCTAACAGCCTATAAGCTAAACTGATATGGCTTATGTGATCCAAGGTTCTCTATCTCCCGAGCTATCAACCTAATTTATGTCCGCATTTATTTAAAGATGCTTAATTATTTTCGGATAAATGTCTTCTCTTGCCCGATGTAAGTCTTCGGGGGAATCGATCTCAATCCACGGTAAGCCTTTTGTTGGAATGTACTGCATTTTAAGCTTATCTAGACTAAGATTTATTGCGTCTTCATACTCAAAATTAAACGCGTAATCCTTGATGAACTTCATTATTTCCCTTATGACTGTGTATTTATTTTCTGAAAATTTATAGAAACCTACATTTTCGCCTACACAATTCGAAGATCTAACAGTCTCTTTACCTAACTTCTTAACAGTCTTTCCTTCCACGCTAACCTTAACCTCTTCTCCAGTATCCACAAAGGATCGGTCGACTATCAAGCAATTTTCATGCTTCGATTTTACCAACTTTTCCAATATTTTAGGGTGGAATAAAACATCGCTGTCTAAAAGTATTATTGGGCTTTCAATGAACTCTTTTCTTGTAAGCCAAAATGAATATGCGCTTCCGTAAACTTCGTAGTATTTGTTGTAGATGTATTTGATTTTTACACCCTTGAATTTTTTGTCTAATGTCTCTTTAATAATACGGTTAAGATGTCCAACTACTAATACAACTTCGTTTATTCCGCATTTGCTAAAGGAATAGAAGTATTGTTCAATCAGAGTTTCTTTATTGATTTTAAGCATGCATTTCGGCATTTTTCTAGTTAATGGGTACAGACGTTTTCCTACACCCGCAGCCAAGATTATAGCTTTCATGCTTTTCTTCTCATTCGTAACAAGGATAGCAATTCATGTTTTCCAAAGTTGATTTAAGTGAACTAATAAAATCCATTACATCTTTAGTAGTTAAGACACCCATGTTTCCAATCCTGAATGTCTTCTCCTCTAAGCCCCCTTGTCCAGCGTAAATGATAAACCCTTTCTCTTTTAGTTTATCGTGGAGAGTTTTATATGAGATATTTTTAGGTGTTAAAACTGAAGTGAGTGAATTGCACAAAACCTTTGGCTGTAAGAACAGTCTAAATCCTAGTTTTTCCAGCTCATCTCTAATAAGCTTTGCAAGATACGAATACCTTTCACGTCTTTTTTCAATGCTCTCCTCAATCAATAGGTTTAGAGCCATTTCTAGAGCATAAAAAACTTGTACAGGTGGAGTGAACGGTGTGCCCAGTCTTTCACCTGTTCCCTCTTCGTAAATAAAGTAATTATAGAGGTCTAGGTAGGAAGTTTTTGGAGGTAGCCCTTTTATCTCTTGAAGTTTGCGTTTTCTCGCACAGACAAAGGATATGCCTGGAATACTTTCAATGCACTTGTTAGGGCTGCCAATGCAAAAGTCTATCTTATCTCTTACTACGTCGAGGTCTTCAACTCCAACGCTGCTGATGGCATCTACGATGAAAGTTTTTCCGTTTTTTGAAACAAGGTTCCCTATCTCGTTTACATTATTCAGCATACCTGTGCTTGTCTCGTTATGAACCATGGCAACATACTGTATGTCTGGATCGGATGCTAAATAAGTCTCTACATCGGTTGTTCTGATTCTTTCGCCCCATTCGAGTTTCAAAATTTCGGTGTTAATGTTGTATATTCGGGCTATCTTGGCAATCTTTTCGCCATAATATCCATTGCTTAATATCAGAAGTTTTCCGTTTCTCACCATTGAAGATATAGTCGCTTCAATCGCGGCGGTTCCAGATCCATTTATTATGACTGTTGCAAATTCATCATTTCCTTTGAAAACTTCAGTTAATGTTTTTCGTACTCTGCACAAAATTTCTGTGAATTCATTTTCTCTGTGGCAAAGATCAGGATTGAGCATAGTGTTTCTAACAGTGTCAGAAATCATTACTGGTCCAACATTCAGGAGGGTCATCTTTTTAATTTTAGTTAATCTAACTACCCCCAATCTTAGCAGTGTTCATAAATATGGAGTATTAGCTATAACAATGTTGCATAAGGTACCTCAGTTGAAAAATATGTTATCTTTGGATATTGGAGCGGGTTCCCAGCCAAAAGGAACAATCAATGTTGACGTTCGTCCTGTAAGCGGCATTGATGTGGTTTGTGCGGCTTTGCATCTTCCATTCAGAAAAGGAACATTTGATCATGTTTACTTAAGTCATGTAATTGAGCATTTACATTACAAAATGGCTGTTAAACTAATTGAAGAAGTCAATTACGTCTTGAAAGTAGGTGGGAAAATAGAAATCTGGGCGCCTAATTTTCTCTCTTTAAGTTTTCTGAATGCGTGGATATTTGCGAGAATTGAGCATACCGATCCTCCAATGTTATATGCCCCGATATGTGGTTTGCAAGATTACGAAGAAAATACTCATCTAAGCCAGTGGACAGCTGGATTACTGAGAACCTATGTAAGCTCAAAAGGCTTTGATGTGACCTATGCAAAAACTGAGGGAACGTACCGAGGAAAACTTCGTGGCCTTCATTTCTTTATAAAGATCTTTCCTAGTAGAGGGGGGGCTATCCATTTAATTGCCACCAAAAAAAGTGGCATCCTCCAAAAGCCTAAAACTAAATAACTATCCCCTTCAGAAATTTTATCCCTTTTCCTGTTCTCCGAGGTCTTTAACCTTGTATACCCAACAAGCTTCTAACCCTTTGATCTTAACAGTAAAGGCCGGAATTTGTTTTTTCCTGAGTTCACAAATAATTCTATAGTTCCCTGGGTCAAGGTCTGTAATAATTGGATCATATGTGAACCAATGATAAACCACGATCATGCTTACCTTTTCCTTTTTTAATCTAGAAATATCCAGCTCATTATGCTCTCCTTTATAATAATACGGAAAATAAAATTTCAAATCGCCTTTTTTCCAGTCGGTAACATTTTCATCTACTAACGAATCGAAACCAGCTTTGGTGCGTTCATAAAAAATAGGTTGGCCTTCACTCGAATCTCTGAGATTAACTCTTGCGGAGTGGTAAAAGGCTGTTGACTTCGGTCCGTATATCCACACAATTGAATTTGATGGAGCGTTGTTATCTACATAGACAACTGCTTTGTCCATTCCTTCCCCCCATCCTCCAGGTGGGAGCATCTTTTTACCTAAAAACCTTCCAGCTAAGCTACAGTAATTGACAAAGTACGGGTATATCTTAAGAGATTGGAAGGCTACTAAACCTAGAAACACACAAGATAACGCCAGCAATATACCGCCCTCCTGGAAACCGTAAAAAGACGTACCGATATACCCAAAAACATCGTGTGCAAGCATAGCTACATTTTGTGAAATTGCAAATGTAGCCAGTCCAGCTAAAATGGACAGCGGTGGCAAAATAAATGTAAGCTCAGAAGCTCCACCACGTTTTGGGACAAAGGGCATGCTCATAACTATTAAAGGCAAAAAGGCCCATGATAGAAAAATTAAAGACTCCATCTGTCCAGTCCAAAGAAGCCTTACCGACTCAATGGTTCCCACCAAATATAGGATTATAAGTAAGAAAGGAGTCGAAGCCAATAAATTAGTTGAATAGAAACTATAGCCCGCACCGCGGCGTGAAGTCATTTTTGTTACAGACCCCAAATTTCTTTTTAACTGGGTTATAGGATGTTTCCAAAGTAAAGGCCATACTATATAGAAAATTAATGCACCCAGCAAAAGCCATAGGATAAAAAATAAGAGCTCTTCGGTAAACAACCCTAAACCTCCCAAAGTATAGGCCTTGGCTAATGAAAAGAGCAACCATGGCGCTACAGCAAGTGGGGCTAGAAAACCGGTTTCCTTGCTTCCGAATGTTAATCCTAGCAAAATACCCGCGGCAATAATGTACACTATTGAAAAATATTCTGTGGCCCTGAAAAAACTCAAGATTGTTAAAAGGTAGAAAAAAGTAACTCCGCTTTCTAGCATAACAAGTGAGGATAAGGCTATAAACATAGGTGTAATTGCTAAGAATAAAGCCGCGACTATTCCAATTACAGGGTTATTGAAGACATCTAAACAAATGAAGTAAGTTAGCACACAAGAGAGACTTCCCATAATTGCCGAAGGAAGCCTTACAACCAATAGCGATGAACTTCCGGAATATAGACGTATTGCTTCTTGATATAACAACTTAAAATTCGGTATCTGTTTATGTTTTAACGTTGTTACAATAAAGGTGTACGTAGCGTAAGCTATTCCGAAAAAGTACATCAAAACTGGAGGATGGAACTCGAAACTCCAGGCTTTATGCGAATAGTTCCGTGTGGCTATGTTCTTTAGGGCTATCATACCGCCTAAAGCATATAGACCTTCATCCCACGTCATACCGATGTTTCGCGCTGTGAGAATTCTAATCACAAAGGCGACTAAAAATATTGAGAGCGCAGTGGCTATTATTTCAATCATCTGATTTTTTCAGCACCTAGTTTTTACTTCAATTTTTAACGTTGCATAATCTGGATCTTAGGCCACCCGTTTTCTACAGTTATCATCAGTTTATTTATTCTTAACTAAGTTAGAGTAAATTAAAGCCTTGGCTAAACTATGTTCGCGGATATCTTTATGAGGAACCCAGCCAGTAAATATAACGGACGAAACATTAGTCGCAGTTTTGATTATGATTGAGAGGAGTATACCTGGAATGACCCGAGACTTCTGGAAAGATAAATGTGTCTTCGTAACTGGTGCAACAGGATTTGTAGGATCATGGATCACTACTGCGTTGGTAGATATGGGCGCTAGAGTAGTGGTTTTGGAAAGGGATTTACGTCATGGGCGATACTCAAAGTTTACATTAGAAATGCGTCCTAACTTAGAAGCTATAGTTTGGGGAGATTTAACAGACTATTCCACAATCGAGCGGATTATTAACGAGTATGAAGTTGATACCTGTTTTCATCTTGCCGCCCAAGCGATAGTAAGCGTTGCGACACGATCTGCACAATCTACCTTTGAGACTAACATAAAAGGAACTTGGAATCTGCTTGAAGCTTGCAGAAGCACACAAACTGTCCAACGAGTAATTAATCGCCTCAAGTGACAAAGCCTATGGTGAACCTACCAAAGTCCCTATCACAGAAGAACAACCGTTGCTTGCGTTACACCCTTACGATGTATCCAAAGCCTGTGCAGATATGTTAGCCCAAACTTACTTTAAGACGTATGGTTTGTCAGCAGTGATTGCTAGATGTTCCAATATATACGGTGGAAATGACCTAAACTTCTCCAGAATTATACCTGACACCATCCGTTCTGTCTTAACTGACAAGAATCCTGTGATTCGAAGCGATGGAACTCCAATAAGAGACTACATGTATGTTTCCGATGTAGTGGATGGATATGTTAAGTTGGCAGAGAACTTGCATAAAAAAGAGATTAAGGGTCAAGCTTTCAACTTCGGTACTGGAAAACCTCTCAGTGTTCTAGATCTGGTGAAAAAAATAATATTGGTTTCGGGGAAAAAATATCTCAAACCAGAAATCCTTGGCAGAAAGTCTACGGAAACAAAAGAGATCAATGTGCAGTATCTATCAAGTAAAAAGGCTGAGAAGATTTTAGGTTGGAAAGCTAAAGTAGATATAGATACTGGAATTAAAAAAACCGTTAAATGGTATAAGGAGAATATTTTCTCCTCAAAATGAACTTGTGACAGATGAGTTTTTAATTGAAGGCTCTAATTTTAGCTGGGGGAAAATCTACAAGATTATACCCTATCACGCTTTACATGCCGAAACAGCTGATAATGCTAAACGGTTAT
>JBDRNN010000037.1:0-8215 GCA_043811145.1 Candidatus Bathyarchaeota archaeon | reverse complement strand
TCCGTAATAGGGCATGGTAATGAAAAAGTAATTAATGCAATAAAAAATCAAGTTGGAAAGTTAATTGCCTGTCACAGTTCACTTTACAATGACACCCGAGCTGAACTGATAAAAAAAATAGTCAGCATCACTCCAAAAGGGCTCGACAGCCTGTTTTTCACTAACAGCGGTGCAGAATCTGTTGAAACCGCAATAAAGTTAGCAAGAAAATACACTGGGCGAAAAGAAATAATTGCTATGATGCGAAGCTATCATGGGAAAACATTTGGAGCTTTATCGGTTACCTGGAATTCAAAGTATCGGTCACCTTTCTTGCCGCTTGTCCCTGGAGTAAAGTTTGTTCCTTTTGGCAGGTCTGATAAGGTGCGAAAAGTTATTACCGAAGATACAGCAGCTATTATAGTAGAACCTATTCAGGGCGAGGGAGGAATTTTCGTTTCCCCTGATGGCTACTTAAAAGAGTTGAAAGAAATTTCTGATGAAAAAAACATCCCTTTAATCTTTGACGAGGTCCAAACTGGCTTCGGAAGAACTGGCAAATTATTTGCATGTGAACACTGGAATATTGCACCCAACATATTGTGCTTGGCTAAGGCAGCTGGAGGTGGCTTTCCACTCGGTTTAACTATTGCAGAGAAACACATTATGTCTTCATTGGGTATAGGGGAACACTCTAGCACCTTTGGAGGTAATCCTGTCACTTGTGCTGCTGCTTCTGCCTCGCTAGACGTAATTTTGGGGGAGAAACTTTGGGAGAAAGCTGAGGTTTCAGGTAACTATTTCAAAGGTCGCCTCACCAAATTAGCTGATAAATGTAAAATAATCCGAGAGGTTCGAGGTTTAGGTTTGATGATTGGGGCAGAATTGAAATTTGATGTTAAAGATATAATCACTGGGATGTTGGAAAAAGGAGTAATAGTTCTGAGTTGTGGGACACATGTTCTCCGATTCCTGCCACCTTGCATAATAACTACTGAGCAAATTGATGAGATTGTTGATAAACTCGAATTTTGTCTGGTTGAGAAAGAACAAGAAAAATATGCAGTGAATGAGTAGGCGTGCTTACGAACAACGTTTTGAATCATAGTGAAATATCAATCGGCTAACTTAGCGAATTCAATGGCTAACGTCTGTAATCGCTGCAGATTTCATAAAAAAGTGGTAACTACCTTTTAGTTTTTTGAATTATATAGTCTGCAATTTCTCCTGCTACATTAACCTCGCTTGCTATCTGAAGTCCTCTGAATCCCGGCTGACTGTTTATTTCATGAACCAACAGACCATTTTCACTTTCCATTATATCTACTCCAGCAATCTCACAACCTACCGCCTTAGAGGCCTTGATAGATAATGCCTCCATTTCTTCATCTGGTTTAAAAGCGATAGGCGTAGCTCCTTGGCTGATATTTGTTTTCCATCCATCGCATTTACGGTACATTGCAGCTACAACTTTGTCTCCCACAACCATAGTTCGAATATCTCGGTTCCCATGTTGAACGAATTCTTGAAGGTAGAGAACAAAATGATTGTAGCTTAACATGGTACAAATTCTCCGGGCAACATCTGAATCCGATGTTCTAGTTATACCCAAACCTCTAGAGCCAAAAATCGGTTTAATTACTACTTCTTTGCCAAACTGTGAAAAAGTTTCCATAGCATCGGGTACACTCTCTGTAACAAGAGTTCTAGGTATTGGTATTCCGTTATCTTCCAAAAGTGTTAATGTGAAATATTTGTCAGCGGCTCTTTCGATTGCAAATGGAGAATTTGTTACAGGTACACCTAACCTTCCTATTCTATGGAGAATGTCAATTCTGAAAATTATCTCATCTAACGATCCGGGACCTATAGGTCTAACTAATATGCCGTCCAAACTTTTGATGTTAATTCCTCTAACTTCCGATTCAGGTTTAAATCCAACTCTGGCAACAACCTCGGGAAGACTAAATGCAACAATTTGGGCATCCTTGGATTTAAAATATTTTATGATTTTTCTCGAGCACCATGAATTTTCGTTTTTAGTTATAACGCCTATTTGCATTTTTTCTCACGAATGTTAATAATATACCCTTCAAAGATTTTTAAGAAATAGGTTATATGCCTTTAAAATGGCCCAGGGCTTATTTTATATTGGCACGTTATCTGTAATCTTAGCTTGTTCGACCCTCGTACAAAGCAAATGATGCAACCATTTTTCCGAAATGAGCAGAAATTTTGGCAAATGTTGATGGAATGACGCATAAAAAGTTTTTTCCTGCTCAGAATAGAACTCAAAATTTAACAAGACCTAACAGATAATCAAAAAAAAGGTACCGAACGAGATGTGCTGTGGCGTATATTGAGCAATGAATTTGAAATAGTGATGAAAGTTAATCAGGACATTTGTAGTCGATGCGCTGTTTGTACTTCTCTTTGCCCTTATGAAGCCATAGAAGAAAAAATTATTGATGACAAGCTTGAAGAAGTAAGCATTAACCATGAAAAGTGTCAAGCATGCGGGATCTGTCCTAGTGCGTGTCCATCAGCAGCTATAGAAACCCTTTACTACGATAGCAAATCGCTTGTTGAATATGCCCATAAATTAACACAAGAGGCAGGCGTTTCAAATCTTATTGTAGCCTGCAAGGGCAATGGCCCTTCGCCTGATGAAATCGCTAAATTAACTGGAGTAAAGACACTTGGAAAATATAATACGCTTCGTGTACCGTGTCTGAGTCGAGTTTCGCCGGAAGTTATCGTTCAAACGATTGCTTCAGGAGTAAGCCGGTTAGTATTTGTTCCTTGTGAAGAAGACCGTTGTCGATTTAAAGACGGGAGCAAAATGACTCTAAGAAGGATTATGCTCACTCAAGCAATGCTCAGACAGCTTGGTTACGATCCAACAATGATTTCTATAGAACAGAACTCTGTTAAGGCCGAAATAGATCTATCGAATTGTATAACTTGCTTAAATTGTTTGTATGTTTGCAAATATGATACAATAAAACTGGATGGCAGTGGACCAAAAGTCGACTTGGACAAGTGTGCAGGTTGTGGCGTTTGCGTTGGATTGTGCCCGCATTTACAATACATATGCCCGGTTTCGATCATTCGCAAATTTCGGACATGATAATTGCAAAAGCTAAAGCGGTTCAAACACTCACGAAAGAAGCAAAGAGACCTAACGTTATAGTTATGTATTGTCAGTGGTCTAACTTCTTCGAATCAACGGTAGACTTTGAAAATGTTATTTCTCCGAATGTCGACGGAAATATAACTTACATAGCATTGCCATGCCTTGGGCGACTAGATATGTCCCATCTAATTCACGTGCTATATGTTGGCTTTGACGGAGTTTTGGCGGTGGGGTGTAAAAAAGACAGCTGCAAAATGGACAAAATAGATGGGAATGATGTAGCCGAAGCGCGAATTATGAATGCCAAAGCTATGTTGAAAAACATCAATCTTGACAAAAATGTCAGTATTGATTTTGTGAGCCCTGAATATCTTACCGAATTCTCCAATTACATTACTTCATTTATCGACCAGCTTAAAAAAAATTCTCAAACTTAGGTGAATTAACATGATTGTGACACAGGTTAAACCATTGGATGAAATTTTGAAATCTCTAGAATCCTGCAAAAAAGTTCTTTTCGTTGGTTGTGATGGTTGCACACAGCCACCTAGAGGGTTGAGAGAAGCTTCGATATATGCAAAACTAATTTCGTTGGCAGAAAAAATCGAAAACAAAAAATATGAAAAAAGGCCACTACCGTAGCAATATCTTGCGATAATAATGTTGTTTCGACTACATTGAGACCCCAAGTGGAAGGTATGGACGCTATACTGAGTTTTGCCTGCGGTATCGGTGTTCAAACAATAACTGAAGTTTTTCCTGAAATGCCCTCCTTTCCAGCTCAAAATTCCATGTTCTACGGTTCACAGGAGCGTGAGCGGAGTACGCTACATGAGAGGTGTAGAGCATGCGGTAACTGCGTTCTAGCGGATACAGGAGGAATATGCCCAATATTACCTCCCGAATATGTGGTGTGTGTCCAGAAGCGCATAGCATGGCCTCAACTAAAACCTTGGATGCGATTTTTAACATCGAGCCTTCAAGCGCAGTCAAGAAGATCAGGGAACTCCTGTATAGTGCGTTTCATTTCTCCGATAAAATAACCAATTTTTACATTCTTGCAGGAGCCGATTTCGTAGTGGGACCTGAAGCTTCACCAGCTGAACGCAATGTCCTTGGTCTAATCGCTAAGGTTGGAAAGGAAGCTGGGCTATCTGTGATCAGGCATCGATTAATGGGTCATAAAATACTGCAAATGATCGGCGGTCGTCAAGTTCATGCTAACTACAGCATACCTGGCGGAGTAAGCAAGCCTTTGACCAAAGATGAAGTAGCAGAGATTCATATTATGGGAAAACAGATGGTTGAATTCGGTAAATTTACTCTACAGGTCTTTGACGACATAGTTCTTAAGAACAAGACATATGTCGACCTCATATTGAGTGAACACTACACATCCGAAATGTACTATATGGGCACCGTCGACAAGAACAATCATGTTAATTTCTATGATGGAAAACTAGGATTGTAGGTCCTGATGGAAAAGAATTTGCAAAATATGATCCAAAAGATTATCGTGAACATATCGCAGAACATGTTGAGCCTTGGTCGTACCTCAAGTTTCCCTACCTCAAAAATATAGGTTGGAAAGGACTAGTAAGTGGAAAAGAAAGCGGTGTCTATCAAGCAACTCCGCTCTCAAGGCTTAACGTTGCAGAGGGAATGGCTACCCCGCTAGCTCAAAAAGCCTATGAGAAGATGTACGAAACATTGGGAGGTAAACCAGTTCACAGAACATTGGCCACGCACTGGGCTAGAGTGATCGAACTTATGTATGCGGCAGAAAGAACGTTGGAGCTAAGTGAAGACCCCGAGATAGCTGAACACGAAGTTAGACCTTTGTCTAAGGAGACACCCACAAAAGGTGTTGGAGAGGTTGAAGCGCCCAGAGGAACATTGACTCATGACTATGAGACCGACGAGCGCGGAGTTATCAGGAAGGTCAACCTGATTTTGGGTACAACAAACAATAATGCGGCAATTAATATATCTATTAAAAAAGCAGCTCAAGGGCTGATTAAAAAGGAAAAAGTATCTGAAGGATTACTTAACAAGGTCGAAATGGCATTCCGATCATATGACCCTTGTATGGCATGTGCCACACATACATTGCCGGGTCAAATGCCTATGGAGGTCAGCATCTACGACAGCCAGATGAATTTGGTCAAGATGTTGCGACGTTAAAGAACTCGTTGCTCCTTTAGAAATTTATGCGTTAGAGTATCGTTTTTTACTTTTAGAAAATCTTGCAGGTCTTTTGGCGAATCAATATCTAACATTATTCTCTTCGATAAATAGATTACAACTTTAACTTTGTTTTTTATAGCCTCAGCTATATGCGAACGGAAACTGTTCTGTTCATAATGAGTTTGTATTATCCTGGGAGGATTACACAGCAAAACGTTAGTTCCGTCAAATCGGACAGATGGACCAATCACAATAGAATGATTTGTGGTTCCAATTTCTATGATCCTATGCAAGTCTTCGTGAGACAACAGAGGAATATCTGATGGCAAAATAATTGCCTTTGATGCCCCCTTTTTCAAACAATATTCCATGGCAAAAGACACTGCCGCATTTACTCCTCTTGCAAAATTTTCTTTTAAAGTATTTACACCTAAACGTTTAGCAACCTCTAAGACTCGATCGTCAGGAGTTACAACCACAGTTTGCGTAATCTCTTTAGAATTTTTGATAGCGTTTGTTATATCGGTAAGCATTTTAAAGCTAAGCTCTCGTCTCAACCTAGAGTTAAGAAAGGGATATAGTCTGCTTTTAACGCTCTCTAATTTTGTAATAGGTATAACCGCATATGTCGACAAAGCTTTTCATCGTAGTCTTTTACTTTACTGTAACTTCATTTTGCGCTTGGTATTAATTGTTTTACAAGCATTCAAGAAATCTACAAGGAGACCTTCTCATCCCGTTTTTTTTGAACACCTAATTGCTCGACTGCTACATCAGCTAACCTTTTTTCATCATCAAAGCTCTTCATTAAAGTATTAGTCGCAACGCATTTTATGCCGATTTTCTCTATTCCCTCTTTCAAGGCAATATCGCTGTTATCAATAATTATGGTGCCTAAAATGTCCTCGTAAAGCTCGGCGATACTTGAAGCTGAGACTTCGATACCTAAGCTGTGTATCAACTTTCCAGCAGGTCCACTAACAGGATCGTTCCCTATGATGGGGGATATTGCTAATGTCTTCTCTTTTCTTTTAATTAAAGCCTCCCTTATCCCGTTGACCTCTAAAATTGGTTCGATACTGGTCACAGGATTTGCGGGACTTATGATAATGCCCTCAGCATTCTTAATAGATTCCAAAACATTAACAGCGGGTTTTGCTTCTTCTATGCCTTCATATATCACGTCTAAAACTTCATCCTGTGCTTTTCTTTTAACCCAGAACTCCTGAAGATGCATTCTGCCGGACTTTGTCACTACCTTTGTTTCAATCCGTTCATCAGTTGCAGGGAGAATCTTCGCTTTTATTCCCAGCAAGGTTGAAAGCAGTTTTGTAATCTGAGATAAATTATGGCCTCTGTTCAGTAAAAAAGTCCTATGAATGTGAGTAGCCACATCTTTGTCTCCTAACCTGAACCAAGTTTCCAGTCCATATCTTTGCAACATTTCCAATAATTTGAAGGTATCCTCTTCTAGACCCCAACCCTTCTTTATGTCTAAAACGCCAGCTAACGCGTACATTATTGTGTCGATATCGGGGCAAACATAAAGTCCAAATAGTTCAATATTGTCGCCAACATTTACGACTGCTGTGATTTTTTCTTGCGAAAGTACTTTCGAAAGTCCTCTGACAAATTTTGCAGAGCCACTTCCACCAGTGAGAATTGTTATCAATGAATTCACCTTAATTAACCTAATTTACATAGTTATTAATTTTAATAGGTTAATATCCAAACGACTTCAAGTTAGCTGTTAGCAATTTTGTGGTCTTGATACAAGTAACAAAATAATTATACTTAAGTGTACAGATTATTGAATATGAGTTCAATTGGTAACATATCGCCGTTTAGCCTCCATTTTTCCAGTTTCAATAGTCCTGCTTGCATTTTGGATTAGCTTGAGTGCGTCCCTTCGTCTTGATGAAATAACAGTGGGCATTATCGTTACTTTATCGATCTCAGCCTTAGCTTCAACTCTGATGGTTTATGGGGATGTTAGAGGAAAGTTCAACCTAGCAAAGTGGTTCTGGGCTTTAGTTTACTTCGGATATTATTGGTTTTACGCTGAAATTAAGAGTCATGCGGATGTTATTTGGAGGATTCTTAACATAAAAATGCCCATCAAACCAGGAATAGTCAAGGTTCCTTACACCATGAAGACAGATTGTGGAATCACCTTTGTAGCAAATTCAATAACTAATACTCCTGGTACAATAACCGTAGATGTCGATGAAATAAACAAATGCTACTACATTCACTGGATTAATGTTGCAAGCCAAGAGCCAGAAGTTTGTCATAGTGAAATTATTTCAGGTTTCGAAAAGTATCTAAAGAGGTTTTTTGGATGATGGCTATTACTCCAACATTTTTAATTATAGTTGTATTAGGTATGATCGGGGCAATTTGCATGGTGTCTTTTAGAGTTATCCGGGGACCTACGGCTCCTGACCGAGTCGTAGCTCTGGATGTAGCGTCAATTACCTTTGCAGCAATAATGGTTATTTTTGGCATCTACTATCGCGAAGCAATAATGCTTGATGCAGCTCTCCTTATCGCCTTCCTATCGTTTATTGGAACATTGTTTATCGCAAAGTATATTGAAGGCAGGGGGTTAGGCGATTGATATTTCTTGAAACCATAGGATTAGGTATTTTAGCAATTGGGCTCTTCTGCTCCATAGTTGGTGCTTTGGGTCTCTTAAGACTGCCAGATATATTTAATCGTATGCACGCAGCCACTGTCTGCATCATAGGAGGGGCAGTCATATCGATCTTTGGCGTTACCCTTACAGTTGAAGGTTTAGAGCCAGTATTTACCGTAAAAGCTTTGCTTACTGCTGGGGTTATCGCCTTTACATCTCCAGTAGGTTCACACGCAATTGTTAGGGCTGCTTATAGAAGTGGTGTACCTTTATGG
>JBDRNN010000036.1:0-7008 GCA_043811145.1 Candidatus Bathyarchaeota archaeon | reverse complement strand
CCATTTCAAGAACACTTGGTTTGATATCTAGATTAAGCTTTTTCTCTGTGGAAGTATCGAAACCGTAACAAGAGGCTTCCCAGATTCAGGACACGAAAAACTCTCAACGACCCCCGTTATCCTGTATTTTTCCTCATATTCTATAACATGGGAGACGCATTCGTCAAACCTTTCACATTGAACGAGTCCGCATTCTTGTGGTTTAACCTTAATCGTGGCTCCTCCTATCGCAAATTTCGGTTCTACTGCAATTTTTGTCTCTGCAATGTTGACTTCAACAAGCTGCATTTTCTCAGAAAGAATTTTGCAGTTAACAATCTTATCTTTCGTTTTCACAACTCTGTAAGCGCTTTTAGGTTTAAGGTTGTGGCAAATTTTCTGATATTTGCATCCGTCGCACTTCATATATGCGCCTTCATAGATGAATATAAACCCTGGTTTCGCTTCTCCCGATGGTACGAAAGTGATTTTTTTAGTCGTTACGAATTCCCCATAACATAAAGTTTAACAGAAAATTAGATAATCTTCTTATAAACTGTAGCCTTTAGGTTACTTAACCCTATTATCGATTGAAAGCTAAGTTGGTGACTCATGCCTTCAGCAAAGAAGTGGAAAACCTTACGACATAATGGTGTGGCATTTCCCGAACCCTACACTCCAAAATCTCTCCACATAGGGGTTAGGGGTAGAAAGATTGCGCTTACACCAGAACAGGAAGAGATGCTCTACGCCTGGGCAAAAAAGAAAGACACCCCCTATGTTGCAGATGAAAAATTCGCTGAAAACTTCATGCGCGACCTGACCAGGATATTCCAAGAACTCCAAGGCCTAACCATGAAAGACATCGACCTTTCCGAGCTCTACAACTACGTTGATGAGGAAAAAAATCGAAAACTGAACATGACTAAAGAAGAGAAAAAACTAGCCGCAGCCGAGAGGAAGAAACGTAGAGAAGAGCTGAAGGCCAAGTTCGGAGTTGCCGAAGTTGACGGTGAAACCACCGACATAGCTAACTGGATGGTGGAACCCCCAGGCATTTTCATGGGCAGAGGAGCTCATCCGCTCAGAGGTAACTGGAAACCCCAAGTTTACCCCAAAGACGTTACCCTAAACCTCGGAAAAGAGGAACCTGTTCCTGAGGGTAGCTGGAAAGAGATAGCTCATGATTCTAACTCAATGTGGTTGGCCAAGTGGATCGACAAGCTTGCCGACAAGGAAAAATATGTCTGGCTTTCAGATGTTTCTCCCCTGAAACAGAGCCGAGACAAAGAGAAATATGACAAGGCTACATTGCTATTCGCAAAAATAAATTCCATCAGAGACTTTATTGACAAAAAGCTGACGTCTAAGAATGAGCGGGAACGTGAGCTGGCGGCTGTTGCCTACATCATTGATCATCTGGCAATGAGAGTGGGCGACGAGAAGGATGAAGATGAAGCTGATACGGTTGGCGCATCCACCCTCAGAGTTGAACACATCCGTCTAAACGGCAACTCGGTGGAGTTTGATTTTCTCGGAAAAGACAGTGTCCGTTGGCAAAAGTCTCTTCCAGCGGATAAAGTGAACCCCGAATTCTTATCCACACTAAAATCTCTGATTAAAAATAAACGTCCCAACGATCAGATATTTGCTGGTGTACGTTCGTCTCAGGTGAATCGTTTCTTCAACACAGCCATGCCCGGTTTAACCGCGAAAGTGTTCAGAACATTCATCGCCTCAGATGTAGTCAGGGACCATCTGATCAGAAATGCCAACCTCAAAAATGAATACGAGGCTGTTAAGCTCTATCATGCTAAACTTGCAAATCTTATAGCCGCTGTAACTTGCAATCACAAAAAAACTCTCCCAGCCGGATGGGAAAACTCCATCGCAAAGAAACGGGAGATGCTCAAGAAGGCTCAAAGTAAACAGACTAAGACAGAAAAGATGCTTGAGAAAAAGCAGGAGAGAATAACCAAACTTAAGCTCGGGATAAGGCTGGCGGAAGCTACAAAAGAATACAATCTCAACACTTCACTGAAAAACTACATCGACCCCAGAATCTTCAAAGCCTGGTCTGACCATGTTGGGCTGGATTGGACACGTCTCTACACAAAGAGTCTGTCCAACAAGTTAAGCTGGGCCAGTCAAAGTAGGCTGAGTTGGAGCGAACTAGAAAAGAAACCTATTCTATGTAAGGTTATCGCGCAGAACCTACCTTCAGCTTAAGAAAAACCTAGATCCTTCTAAATATACTGTCTTAGCAGGTATGGATAGTTTCTCCGTAGCACATCATCCAGTTTGCCTCTTAACTTCAAGTCAAGTTTTCCATGTCTATCTGAGATCAGACCCTTGTTTTCTGGGGAATGTATTATTGGCCCCTGCATAACTACCGGAGTCTTTATTGTGCTAATCGGAACCGGCTTGGTTTCCATAACCCTTTGAATAATTCTATCGATAGTTTCCTCTCTTTGCATGGCACTAGTCATTTCCTCTATTTGCTGTGCAGAAAGTGGTCTTAACCCAAACGGCTGAACGGAATCTATTCTTCTTAACAAATCGTTTTCTTCCACTTTTTCCTTAACCCCGAAACCGATGGATTCGTAGGGGTTCACCTGAAACTCCTTCATCAACCACAGTTCAGAGCCACGATTAACTAGCAGGTCATAGTAACCTTTGGGGTCTCTTCCAACCAAGACCCGCCATCCTTCAGGGTTCGCATTATATCGTCTTATCAGTTCTCTTCTAATCCTATCAGTAGCCATCATACCGATCAACCTATTCGTTAGTTATTTTCAGTCCATCTCACTTATACCTTTAGGTTACAGCCACTATCGCAAAGGTTTAATTATCGTAAACATAATAATCTTCAAAAACATTGCTCCGATAGTATAGAAATAGAAACAGGCCAAACAGCCTCTTTCTATTGTATAACCCGGTTAAGTATACCGGCCTTTTCCTGCTAATGAACCGTTGCAGGAGGCCAATCGAGTCGGTGGTCGCGGGTTCGAATCCCGCTCGGAGCACCAAACCACAAAAAACGTAAAAGTGTATCAAATTGCCAAAAGAGATTAAAGATATAGAAAAATTCATCCAGCTATCTGAAAATGCTGAATCCTGTGATATTAAGAAACTTGACGACGGAGCAAAACTAAAGCTAAGAACGCCAAAATACCTTTACACCCTTCGCGTCAGCCAAGACAAAGTTGACGAAGTCACCAAACGAATCAAATGTCACACCCACGAAATATAACCCCCATCATTTTTTTGCGGATGAGAAGATTGTGATCACAATAAAACTTTTCGGAGCCCTCAAATCGATAGCAAAGGAAGAAACGATAACTCTACCTCTACCCGAATTAGAAAACACCAACATTATGAACGTTATCAATGTTCTCGGAGAAAAATTCAACCCAGAGCTCAGACACGCCATCATCGGACGGGAAACAGGAGACCCCAGAGCTCAAGTGCTAATATTGAAAAATGGAAAAGAAATCAGTGCATTGGACGGCTTATCAACGCAAGTTATGGACGGCGACAACATTGCAATACTTCCCGTAATACATGGAGGATAAATAATATTGAGTGAAACTGGGAACATCGTCGAGAAGATTGAGAAGCTAAAACGGGAGAAAAAAGCAATCATACTGGCCCATAACTATCAGAGACCTGAGATTCAAGACATCGCTGACTATGTAGATGACAGCGTTGGCTTAGCGAAGAGAGCTATGGAAGAAAAAGACGCTGAAATCATCATCCACTGCTCCGTTGATTTCATGGCTGAGACAGCCGTTCTCTTAAACCCCGACAAGAAGGTGTTCCTCCCAAGTCTAGGTTCGAAGTGTCCCATGGCTGCTATGCTCCCAGCATCTCAAGTTAAAGCCGCCAGGAAACAGTATCCAAACCTTCCCATAGTTCTGTATGTTAACACAAGCGCTGAGGCTAAAGCCTATAGCGACGTATGTTGTACATCGGCAAATGCATCAAAAATTGTGGCATCTCTAGAGTCCGATGAAGTTATCTTTGGCCCTGACGCAAACCTAGCTTGGTACATCCAGAAAGAAACCGGAAAAAAAATTATTACAATACCTGAAACAGGCTTCTGTCTAACCCATATTTTGTTCTTGAAGGAAGACATTCTTCTCCTAAAAGACGAACATCCAAATGCTAAAGTGATGGCTCACCCCGAATGTACTCCAGATGTTCAAGAGATCGCTGACTTTGTAGGTTCAACTACAGGAATGTGCAAATATGTCCAGAGCTCTCCAAACAAAGAGTTCATCGTTGGAACAGAAGTCGGTCTGATACATCGTCTAAAAAAAGAGAACCCTGACAAAATATTCATCCCAGCCTACAAGGATGCGTTTTGTGTAAACATGAAAAGAAATGACCTGAGAAAAGTTTACCTAACCCTCAAAGAGGAAAGAAACCGCGTCTTGGTTCCCAATTCTGTTATGAAAAAGGCTCGTGAATCTCTGGAAAAAATGTTTGAGATAGCTCAAAACTTAAATCAGGATTAACTTTTTCCTACTCCAAGGCTTAAGCAAACCACATTTTTCGTAGAATCATCCGGGTCAAATATATGGTGGCCGCTGCAATCCACAATCGCGTATTTGCCTCGTTTGTTTAATTTTCTCAAGATTTTCTTTTTTAGTTGCTTAAATTTATCGTGACCCGTAGCGATGATGATGCAGTCAGCCTCACCTAGCCCCTTATCCAATGCTCGGGGAGTATCGTAACCCATTTTTCTCAGCTCAGCTGATGTGAAAAATGGATCCCAAACCTTAACTCCTATTCTCTTCTTCTTTAGCAATCTCACCAACATCTTTGCTGGAGAATATCCGTCCTCTTTTACGTTAGCTTTGAAAGATGCGCCCAGGATCAAAACTCTAGAGTTCTGTAAACTCTTACCACACTTCGTTAAGGCATCTACCATTATGTCTAAAACATACGTTGCAGTTTGTTCGTTGATTCTTCTACCCAGCTTAACTAAGCTTAGGTCAGCGCCAATCTTTCTTGCTTGATCAATCAAGAAATAGGGGTTGGTGGGGATGCATTTTCCCCCAACAATTCCAGGTTGGTGGAGGTGGCAGAACGGTTGAGATCTGGCCGCTTCAGATATTTCATGATAGTTGAGTCCAGCTTTCTCACAGAAACTGGCTAACTCGTTTGCCAGAGCTATGTTAACATCCCTGTAAACGTTCTCAAATATTTTGGTAGCTTCAGCTGATTTTATGTTTCCCATCTTGATTACGTTGTTCCCGGAAATTATCGAGACGATGTCTGATGCTGTTTCAAGGCTTCTTTCATCTATCCCCGCAATAATGCGCGGGTATTTTTTAAGATTCCTGATAATCCGTCCGGAGGAAGCTCTTATAGGACCGTGAGCGAGACCAAACTCATCTCCCGCCATTAAACCCGACATATCCTCCAAAATATCCTTGACAACCGTTTCGGTAATGCCTGGACCAATTGTGCTCGATAGAATTACAAGGGAACCCTTCTTCAAGCCACGGCCTATGTCCCCGCAAGCTTTTTTCAAGCTAGAATAGTCAGGCCCATTCTTATCGACAAGGGTAGGCACAATAATTATTACAACCTCTGATTTGGAGGTGGCTTCCTTCAGGTTCCCTGTAACCTTAAGTTTTCCACTTTTAACGGATTTTCTGAGAAGCCTACGTAGACCCGGTTCTGAGAAAGGCTCTTTTCCATTTCCCACCATTCTAATAACTTTTGGATTTGTATCAACACCTATAACATTAAAACCAGAAGCAGCCAAAATACAGGCGTGGGGTAACCCAATTCTGCCCAAACCCACTACACAAATTTTCCATTTTCCTCTCTTCAACATTTTCAGTCTTTCCTTCGATGAACTCGAGCATATTTTTCTAGAAAGATAATAATTATAAATTGAAATCTTGTTTTTATTTTTAGGGGATATCTATTGAATTCTTAATTAAACCAGTCTTTTTGGTTGTTCTTCTTAGCTTAAGTTTAATGTTTTCATCTGTTTCTTTCGTGAATGCAGAGGATGATGAATTCGAGCTACCTATGAGTGTTTCTGTGGATAAGTCCCGCTATGAGCCTGGCGCACTGGTAACTATTGAGGGTGTTACCTCGTCTAATGTTTATGTTTCGTTGGAAGTTAGGAATCCTTCAAACAGTATCGTTGTCACCAAGCTTCCAGAGTCAGACAGTCAAGGAGTTTACACTTCAAGCTTTAGACTTTCAGATACAGCTACCGAAGGATCATACACAGTTTCAGCCAGTTATGAAGGCTCAACAGCTACAGCAACCTTTACTGTAGCTGAAACTGTTTCAACGCTTCCAACATCCATAACTGGAGGAGAGACTTTGAGTTCTGAAGGGACTGCTAAAACAGAGTTTGTCTCTGGAGAAACTGTCTTGCCCTCGTTAACCGTGGAAAACTCTGCAACAACATCTACAGCTATGCTTGTGGTGGTGCAGGTTACTGCCCCTGATCTTACACCTATGCCTACAAACTATCTTCAGGTTGAATTGCAGACCGGACAAGAGTTCACTTTCAGTCCCAGCGTTGTTTTGCCCAGCGATGCTGATAGTGGCGAGTGGGTGATAGAGATGATCGTGTTATCTGATTTTCCATCCAGAGGCGGAGCGATATTAGCTAACCCGATGACAATAAACTTCACAGTAACCTAAAACTTAGTCTCTATTTATTTCAATGCAAGTTCATTTTCAATAGGACGCACCAAGGTACCATTTCAGGTAATATAGAAACGTGTTTACCTATACTTGTCCACATTTAGGACAGTAAGTTACGCCAATTCTGGTCTTCATAAATCTGCTACCACAAACTTTACAATTTCCAAAGGTTTCAGACATTTTAATCAAATTATACTTCAACTGTCTTCTCATAAAAATTTATCCAAAAATCTCCAGCATGGCAAATCCGATGTTCTATTATTATGTGTATGTGTGCGCACCAGGGTACCCACACACATAAAAGGGTGGGATAGTCTCTTTTTAGCTTAAACGATTTAACATATA
>JBDRNN010000035.1:0-2194 GCA_043811145.1 Candidatus Bathyarchaeota archaeon | reverse complement strand
GGTAGTAACACTCCTGCTGAATTAGAGCTTAGGATTCCTGGTTCTAACGAGAGAATAGTAGGGGCTAATGGTGAATTAAACGCTGGATCGAGAAAAGACCTTATGCATCAGATTAGTAACCTTGTAGAAGCTTATACTTCTGGCAAAGTTACCCGTCAAACTGTATCGGAAGATGTTCTTGCTGCTCGTCAGAAACTCGTAGCGGAAGCTATTTCTGATAAGACTGGTCAAGCATGGAAAGTTTTAGGCGAAGTTATTGGTGACGAAGTATGGCTGTCTCTTAAGAGAGAAGGCTTTGCTCGAAAAACTTTGTTATACAAACCTCTTGGAAGAAACGAAATTGGTAGGATTAGAATTCGACAAAAGGATGTAAGGGGCTTTATGGCTACTACTCCTTCTGGTCGTCCTCAATCAGTTATCAGACAGAATTTCATATATCCACCTGAATTCTATCTGTCAGCTAGCCCAATTATCGAAATTAAAGAGTTAGAGTCTGCTGCTGGCGATTTACTCGAAGAGAAATACGAAGATGCCTTGGAACAAATCATGGTTGCTGAAGACCGTGTATGGAAAACCTTGGCTGATACTGCTGCTACAGTCAGCAATACTCTTACTTATTTTAATAATCTTACACCTACAGTGTTTTCTTCATTGCGAACACAGGTGTCAAGATGGCATATTCCTGTCACCCAATGTTTGTTAGCTTTCTCACTTTGGGACGACATAATTGCTCATACTGATTTTAGTAACTGGTTTGATCCAGTCTCTAAATACACCTTAATTACTGAAGGATATCTTGGAGATATTCTTGGTGTATCTATTCATAGTGATGCTTTCCGTGATCCTTCACTTAAAGTGTTAGTTGACGGCGAGATTTATATGTGCGGTGCTCCTCAGATGTTAGGTGCTATTACTCAGAGAGCTGAACTTACTGCTGAACCTATTGACAAATTTGATAATGCTCAACCTTATCGTGGATGGTATATGTATGCGTGTGAAGGTATGTCATTAATCAATAGTCGTGCGGTTTCAAAAGGTATCAAAAATAGCTAATAGCTGTTAATTTATAAGAGGGGGCAGTTTACCTGCTCCCTCACTTTTTAACTTTACAGGAGATTAATTTATGAAAGCTGCAAAACTCTTACTTTTAGCTTACAGAAGCTATAAAAAGGGTCTTATCCCTATAGCAGAGAAGATTTTTGCGGAAGCTATGGCTGATGAAACAGCTCCAGATTTAATGGAGAGCTTATACAAACTTGAGGCAGAAAATCCTAAGTCACAAGAAGAGTTGCTTAGAGGTCTTCCTGGTGAGGGCATTAGCGAACCTAAGAAAGAGACTGAGGACAAATTGTTAAACGACCTTCCAGGCGAAGATATTAATGCACCTAAGAAAGAGTCTGAAGAAAGTTTAGTCAAAGACCTTCCTAGCGAAGAACTAAATGCACCTAAGAAGGAAACTGAAAAGAATCTAGTAAAAGACTTACCCGGTGAAGAACTCAATGAGCCTAAAAAGATTAACAACATAGATAAGCCTAAAGAGCTTACTGAATCCGGTGCTCTTGCAGATATTCTCAATGCTACTCAAATAGCTCAACTTAAAGCTATTGCTAATATTATTGCCTCAAAGAATGCTTCCGAACTTGCTGAAAAAATTCTCACATTGATTTTAAAGAAATAGTTTTAAAGATTACAAGCATAGTAGATTATTGATTTTAAAGGGTCTACTATGCTTGTTTTTGTAATAAAACGAGTACATTTATGACCTATTTACTTATAGAAGGATAAATTTATGATTTAATTTTTTTTATTTCTAAAACCATCAAATTAGGAGGAATACTTGTATGAGTAGTAATAATGAGTCCTTAAACGAATTAAATGAATTACAACCTTCCGAGGCTAACAGCCTCCTCTCTTCGAATGATCAACTACCTCCCTTCAAAGACGAACAAGCTTTTGATAAAATGAATCGAGTCCTCAGTACAGAACAAATCGATGTTCTTAAAAAAATGCGAAATAATCTACAGGTACATTACGAAACCGGACAAATTTTTAGATCAGAAGTAGAGATGCGATTTAGTGTATTAAATGATACCAAATTTTCATCTCCAGATGCTAAGTATTGGCAATCGGTGCGAGAACAAAATGTTCACTTTACCAACCTAGTTATTCTCAGCTATGAATATGATGCAGAGCA
>JBDRNN010000034.1:0-4335 GCA_043811145.1 Candidatus Bathyarchaeota archaeon | reverse complement strand
GTGTACTTAAGACGACATTCAAAAACGAAACAGAAAGCGACCTGATAGGTGAACAAACTGTCTTAGTGGGAGGTCTCATGGAGTTGCTCAAAAAGGGCTTTGAGGTTCTAGTTGAGGAAGGCTATCCTGTTGAATTAGCTTATTTTGAAGCATGCAATGAGGCAAAGCTGATAATGGATCTAATCTATGAACGTGGAATAAGTGGAATGTTACGAGGAGTCTCTGAAACCGCTAGGTTCGGAGGATTAATTATAGGTCCAAAAATAATCGATAATCATGTTAAAGAACAAATGAAAAAAGCTGCAAGAGACGTTAAAACTAAAAAATTCACTCAAATGTGGGTCAAAGAATACAGAAAAGGCTGTCCAACCCTTAACAAGCTTCTGAAACAAATGGATAATCATCCAGTAGAAAAGACAGGAGCTTTTATAAGAAAAATTGCCGGCATTGAAAAATGACTTCAGGTATGAATGCCACTACGAAGATTTTGGCTAAGGCTGCTGACAGGAAAAAGCTGGATGCAGGCGAATTTATAGAAGCAAAAATAGACAAAATCTTAATCCATGATTTAACAGGTCCATTGGCAGTAGAGGCCTTTAACAAATTAAGTAAAAAGAAAATATGGGATAAAGATCGTGTAATTGTTGTACTCGATCACACAATTCCTGCTAATTCAATACAAGCAGCTCAGCTTCATAAGAGCCTTCGTGAGTTTGTGAAGGTATATGGTATAACTTATTTCTATGATGTGGGGCGAGGTGGAATCTGTCACCAAATAATGCCCGAAAAAGGACATGTAGCTCCAGGCGAAGTGATTGTTGGTGCTGACTCTCACACTTGTACTTATGGTGCCTTCGGTGCCTTCGCTACGGGTATAGGTTCCACTGATGCTGCAGCTGTTCTTGCGACAGGTATGCTTTGGTTTAAAGTTCCAGAAGTTGTACAAATAGAGATAACAGGGGACTTCCAAAATTATGTTGCCTCTAAGGACTTAATTCTGCATATTGCAGGTACCATAGGAGCTGATGGAGCTAATTACAGAAGTATAGAATTTACGGGTTCAACTATTAAACAGATGAGCATAGACAGTAGAATGACTTTAAGCAATATGGTTATTGAAGTTGGCGCAAAATCGGGTATTATTGAACCTGACTCGAAGGCAATTGAATATGTGAAAGCGAGAAATCGTAACGCGTCCTTTGTTCCTATCTACGGTGATCCGAATGCCTCCTATGCGGAAAAGCTGAATTTTAATGTAGATGACTTAGAACCCCAAGTTGCTTGCCCTCACTCAGTGGACAATGTTAAGCCCGTTTCAGAGTTAAGTCATGTGGAAATCGATCAGGCTTTTTTAGGTTCTTGTACCAACGGGCGTATTGAAGACCTCTCAGTGGCTGCCCACATTTTGAGGGGTAAACACGTTAAAGAAGGAGTTCGAATGATTGTGATTCCCGCCTCTCAGGAAATCTTTAAAACAGCCTTAAAAGACGGGCTTGCCAAGATTTTTGTTGAAGCAGGAGCCTACTTTGGAGGTCCAACCTGTGGTCCCTGTATGGGTAGTCACTCTGGAATTCTGGCTAATGGAGAGACTTGCATAAGTTCTACAAACCGCAATTTCCTTGGAAGAATGGGTAACCCCCAGGCCGAAGTTTATTTAGCATCTCCCGCTACTGTTGCAGCCTCAGCTATTAAAGGAAGGATAACAAACCCAAAGGAAGTGATGAATAATTGATTATAGAGGGGAAAGCTCTGAAATATGGGGATAATATCAGCACAGATTTAATTTTCCCTGGAAAATACATGACCTTAACTAACCCTGAAGACCTTGCGAATTTTGCTCTAGCAGGCCTAGATTCAGATTTCCCTAAAAAGATAAAGTCCCACGGATTTTTAGTTGCAGGAAAAAATTTCGGTTGTGGTTCAAGTAGAGAACATGCCCCTCTAGCATTAAAGTATGCTGGAACAAAGTGTCTGATTGCAGAGTCGTTTGCCAGAATCTTTTTCCGGAATGCTATCAATTTGGGTTTGCCTGTACTTGAATGTAACGGACTATCCTCCAGAGTTAGTGAAGGGGATAGTCTAATTGTTAACTTGTCTGAGGGAACTGTTAAGAACAATAGCACGGAGGAGATTATTCAAAGTAAACCGCTCTCCTCCTTTCTGCTCACCCTCTTGAATAATGGTGGCCTTATAGATTATCTGAATGCAAAGGTGAAATGACCGTGAAAAAATATAAAATAGCCCTAATTCCGGGTGATGGCATTGGACCTGAACAGACTCAAGCCACACTCATGGTTTTGAAGGCAGTCGAAGAGAAAACTGGTGTAAGTCTCGATTTGTTAGATGTTGATGCGGGAGATAACTGTCTAAAAAAATTTGGTGTACCCTTACCTGATGAGACAATCAATGTGATTAAAGAATCTAACGCATGCTTGAAGGGTCCTGTCGGGGAGACAGCTGCTGACGTTGTTGTCCGGCTGAGGCTGATGTTCGACCTTTATGTTAATCTAAGACCAATCAAGGCGTATCCAAACGTACCCTCCCATAGATCTGATATTGATCTAATAATTGTCAGAGAGAACACTGAGGACCTTTACAGGGGTATAGAGTTTATGTTGGATAGGGATAACGCAGTAGCCATGAGGACAATAAGCAGGGCGGGATCAAAAAGAATTGCTGAGTATGCGTTTAACCTTGCAAATAAAAGAAAAAAGAAAGTAACAGCTGTTCACAAATCTAATGTTTTAAGGGTCACCTGCGGTTTATTCTCTAGCGTCTGTCGAGATGTTTCAAAGAAATATCCCGAAATAGCTTATGACGAGCTTTATGTTGATGCTGCAGCGATGCAACTAATCAAGCGTCCCCATGAATTTGATGTGCTTGTAACCACAAATCTTTTTGGTGATATACTCTCTGATGAGGCCGCTCAGTTGGTTGGAGGTTTAGGAATGGCTCCTGGTGCTAACATCGGTAAAGACTTTGCTTTGTTTGAGCCTATTCACGGTTCTGCCCCGAAATATGCAGGGTTGCAGAGAGCAAACCCATACTCCATGATCTTAGCATCTTCTCTTATGCTTAACTGGCTAGGCGAACATGAGAATGACGATCGTTGTATTATTGCTTCAGAGAAAATCGAGGGTGCTGTAAGAAAAGCTTTAGAGAACGGAGTTATGACTCCTGATTTAGGTGGCAAATTCACCACTTCTCAAGTGGGTGAAGCTGTAGCTAAGAGGTATAATCCATAATGTCTTCAAAACCTATGAAAAATAAACTTTTGATCTTTGACACAACTTTAAGAGATGGAGAACAAACTCCTGGAGTGGCTTTAACACCTGAAGATAAACTTGCAATAGCCATACAGTTGAACCGGTTAGGAGTAGACGTTATTGAGGCGGGTTTTCCATTTTCATCATCTAGCGAAAAAAAAGCATTTTCCCTCATCTCTAGGGAGAATCTTGACTCCGAGATTTGTGGACTAGCTCGAACCTCAAAGGGGGATATAGATGCTGCATTAAAGTGCGGAGTTGATTCCATTCATGTTTTCATCGCGACTTCAGATATACATCTAAAACATAAGCTCAACCTAACTCGAGATCAGGCTATTAAAAAAGCTGTCAATATGGTCGAATATGCTAAAGAACAGGGCATAACTGTTGAATTTTCAGCTGAAGACGCAACTAGGACTGACCTTAGCTTTCTTAAGCAAATTTATAGTGTAGTAGTTGAAGCTGGAGCAGATCGGATAAATGTTCCAGATACCGTTGGAGTAATGATTCCCACTAAAATGTACAGCCTGATCAGGGAATTAAAGAAAGTTATAAAAGTTCCAATAAGTGTCCACTGTCATAATGATTTCGGTTTAGCGGTGGCGAATTCCTTGGCTGGATTTGAAGCCGGGGCTTCACAGATTCATGTCACAGTCAATGGAATCGGTGAACGATCTGGAAATGCAGCTCTCGAAGAAGTTGTTACAGCCCTTTACTCTTTTTATCACCAAAAAACAAATGTCAAGATGAATCTTATATACGAGACATCTAGGTTGGTTTCAAGATTTACTGGGATATTCGCTCCACCCAATAAAGCAATAGTGGGGGAGAATGCATTCGCCCACGAGTCAGGCATCCATACCGCCGGTATTTTAAGAATGCCTTTAACGTACGAGCCTCTTAAACCTGAACTCGTGGGTAGAAAAAGGTTACTGATTGCTGGAAAGCATGCTGGAACCCATGGCATAAGAAAAGAGCTTGAAGAATCTGGTTTTAAACTAAATGATGTACAGTTGAAAGAAATTGTTAGCAAAGTGAAGGACTTGGGAGGTAGAGGCAAATTAGTAAC
>JBDRNN010000033.1:0-2462 GCA_043811145.1 Candidatus Bathyarchaeota archaeon | reverse complement strand
GAAGTGACAGCAGGAGATAAAGGACCGAGAGCCGTCAAAGTAAAATCGATTTCTGAATAAATCAAGAAAATTTGTCGAATGCACGAGCAGATTTAGGTTATCTTCTCATCCAGATACATTTAACTGAACTCATCTCTTTTTTTGTGTAAAATTTTAGTTCCATTGTTTTTTAGAAAAAATCATTGTTACGATATATCGAAATCCGGAATATATAAATATATATTAAGTCTTAATATTTACGTAATGCTTGAAATTGTTAAAAAAAAAGAGGATTTGAAAAAATTGAGCACCCTTAAAACTTATGAAATGTTTAATCCTTTAAAATCCAGAAAGAACAATAAAGAAGATGAAGAATCAGAAAACTTAACAGAGGAAATCAAGCATAAAATCAAGTTGATTGAAAAAGCGTTCCGTTAAAACAACGGTCACATCCGCAAAAAATAGTTACTTCTTTAGTATAAAAACGCTAAGAAACATTCTAGAACCAGGTACAATGCAAGAAGTTGTTGAACATTAGTCTGCAGTTAGCTGTTTATCAACTTCTAATGGTGTCTTGTTCTGTGAAATTGTATAGGTTACTACTACTTCTACCTGTGGAATCGTGTTAGATACGTGAATTATGAAAGAACATGAAATAGGAGGCCTAGTCGCATCTTTTTTCGTTTTTCCTGGATTTTACGTATTGTTCAAGTTTTTCGTCAGTTGCTACTAGTTTGCGTTCTATTTTTTTGTAGCCGACGTATTCTGCGAGTCTTTTCTGGTAGATGGTGCTGGTTTGGATAAGGGTTCGTAGTCTCATTACGTCTGTTTTTGTTAATTTTGGGTTTTCCAGAGCTTTCATGGCTGCTGCAAGTTTAAGAAGTGCCTCTTCTATGCTGGGTAAGTCTTCAGGTATGATTAGTTCACTGCTGGTAGTAGTAGTTCCCTCGTTGTTTTGTATGGTTACTACTTTTAATCCAAGGCGCCTTAGTTTTTGTTTGATTGCATCAGGGCTCTTGTTCATTAATTCTGCGATTTCTGCTACTGTCTTTCCATTTCTGCGAAGTTCAATGAGTTGTCTGTCTTGCGCTACAGGCCAGGGTTTTCCTTTAGGCATCTGATTCTTTCCTCTCTAATTCTCGGATCTTTTTTTCCATAACTTTGACGCGAAACTTCAGGTAGCTTACGTATGCTTTGAATATCCGGTCCTGAGCCTCTACTTCCTTGAACACCATCGTTGATTGCTTAATCTTCGCCATAGATGAGCCTGGATTCTTGATGTCGTTTAAGGCTTTGGAAATCCTTTTCATTTGCACAATCGGATGTGGAATTTCAATCACTATTTTATTTTCTTGTGTCATTTTGTATTCCCTCCTTTTTGTTTTCGATTAGTTTTGCTTTTCTCTCTTTCCCAGCATATGCTGTAGAAGAAGAGGGCAACGCAATCTTATGCATTTACTCTGATTCAGAAAGAACAACTTCAGTGGAACTAGACAGTAACGGTAGATATTATCTTGCTCCTGGTACAGAATACTATTTCACCATAGAAGGAATAACCAAATATTCTGTGGGTGAAGAAGTTACATTTTGGGCTTATCGCGTAAACACAGCCGAAAATATTGAAATAGCACAACTAACAGTAGACTCTAATCCTTTTGACGCAATTTTTAGTTGTATTTTTCCAGAAGACTACTACGAAGAACCAGTCCAAATAAAATACGGAATAAATCTGGAATCTGACTGGTATTTTGCCCAAGAAGAAATATGGATCGACTTTCTAGTAGGCAACGGCATCCTATATGTATACATGGACGCAGCAAGAACAACAGAAGCACCAACCGATGAACATGAAAACTACATAGTTCTATCAGGAGTCGAATACTATTTCACTCTCAACGGTGTAACCGAATATCCGGATACAGTAAAAATCTGGGGTAGCTACTGGAATCCCCCACAATTCTGGAAATTCACAAACATACAAATCGGCGAATTTACTGTTTCTGAAAACATAGAGTTCGCATGGACTATCCCAGACTTGTCCATGGAAACAACTCTAAGAATCAAATACGGCACAGATCTAAATGGTCTATGTCCCCATTGGCGCTTCGCAGCAAAACCAACATGCTTCATCTTACCGTTACCTAGAAAACTCTTCGTAGTAAACGAAATCATACTCGGACCAATAGGAGCAATCGCCGCCCTATTCATCGGATACACAATAAAAACATTACCAAAAAGAAAAAATAAACCCGCTAACCAGTCCCACTAACAGAGACACTTGGGTTAAACAATAATTTCTGGATTATAAGCTATCCGTGAATCTTCATTATCTCCAGGTATATTGTTTTCTTCATTTGCTTGGAATTCGGGATGTGTTCGGTCAGTCTTTTGCCTGATTTCTGTGGACATCTCTTGAGATCCCATTTGGGTTAAGATCCATCCGGTCATCCAGAGTAAGATAATGGCTGGCAGAAGGACTAAAG
>JBDRNN010000032.1:0-5888 GCA_043811145.1 Candidatus Bathyarchaeota archaeon | reverse complement strand
GTCTTCCTGAGGAGGATAGAGATCTCCGTAACCGTCCTTTAAGAGAACCTCTTTAACGCTAGAAAGTATAGCAACATTTTTTATGTGCACCTGTTTCACCAGAAACTAGCCGCTGCTTTTTTTAACGTACCCATCTTTAGGCTTGTAAAGACCACCATCTCTTACCAGTCTCCCCATGTATTCCTCAGCTGTTATTCGGTCCATCTTATACTCATCCTCTAGCCTACGATACAGTTTCTCAAGCTCAACCTCGCCAGTGTCCTTCTCAATCTCTGAGACAAGTTTCAATACTGTAGCAATGCCCTCCCTAACAGTTGCCGGTTTACCCGTCATTATAACATCTATATCAACCAGCTCAGCCTCACTAATGGCGCCTACATTGTGGAGGGATTTTTGCATGATTTTAATTGCAGCCTCGGCATCCATCGCAGTGACTGTATCTCTAAGCGCCACTCGGGCTCTAGCTTCAGATATTCTAATGAGAGCTTCAAGCTGACGAGGAGTTATGGCAACCATTGCCTCCTCAGCCTCCGCAGATAGCGCTCTCATTTTTAGATAGAAATCTCTTAACCTCTTTACAACTTCGTTGCTAAGCTTAGGATGAACTCTTGATCTAGCATAGCTTATGTATTTTCGAAGTGTTTCAGAGTCAAGGGGCGGATTAATAGAAGACCCTATAGTTCTGTGAACATTAAGTATATGCTCAGATAGCTTTTCATCCGTATCTTTTTCAGGCCTATCCTTCTTAACAAATATCAAATCAAATCTTGATAAGATCACGATAGGTATGTTCGTGTTATCAATAGCAGAAAGTCGATCTTCGTACCTTCCCAATTTGGGGTTAGCTGCTGCAAGGATTGAAGTTCGAGCATTTAGAGTTGCAATAATACCTCCTTTCGCAATACTAACGGTCTGTTGTTCCATCACTTCATGCATCGCAATTCTATCTTCGTCTCTCATCTTATCAATTTCATCAACTGCGGCAACACCTTTATCCGCTAGAACAAGGGCCCCAGCCTCCAGGACCATCCCTCCAGCCTTCTCACGCATTACAGCTGCCGTAAGACCCGCAGCAGTAGTTCCTCGACCAGAAGTATATAGCCCGCGGGGGGAGATCTTAGTTGCGTAACGCAGGAGTTGAGATTTTGCTATTCCAGGGTCACCTACCAGAAGTACATGAATGTCTCCCCGGATGGAAACCCCTTCGTGCGTCAATTTTGGGATACCGCCAAACAAAAGATAGACTATCGCTTCTTTAATGTCCTCATAACCGTAAATGGAGGGAGCTACAGATTTTATTATGTCCCTGAAGATAAACTCCCTTTTTGATAGTTCTTTGATCTTATTCTCATCCTCGGGAGTTATTTCTACAACATCTGCCTCTTTCTCTACGGTCTCAACATGGTTAGCGTCTATGAAAACATTGAATATTTTCAATCTACCCTTGCCAGGTATAAATTCCGGTCTAGCTCTAACGATTCCAGTAACAGTCACCCTATCTCCTGGCCTCGCAATGTCAACAATGTCATCAAAGAGAGAAGTTTCAATAGATCTTGGCAGCTGACCCGGAGGTAAATCCTCGGGTCTTTCCTGAAGCTTCAATTCCTGGAAGTCTAAAAATCTAGATTGTTCAATATTTAGCTCAAATCTCTCTCTCCTACAATTTAGGTTCTTGCATCTCTTTGGTGACCTAATGAAAAGGGAAGGCCCACTTTGGAGAACCATGTTTATCTCCCCACATTTGCATTCGAAAGCTGCTTCTACTAGAAGCGGCTTAACAGGAGATGCTCGGACAACAATCCCATCGAAAGAGATGAACCTTTGGATGTTGTCTGCTCCAATAGTTCGCAATGGAACTTTGGTTGGCAGACCTTTAAACCGGACATATAAATTTGATTTTTGGATCCTTTCAACATATTCAGGGGCTTCTATCTTTAGCTGTGCAAAAAGACCATCACTAGCATGACGAATATACGTCTCAGGATTATTTTGCAGATTTAGAGCCAGTTCATTGTCAAAGACTGCAAGGTTTATAAAATCAACGACGAGAGAACACTTCTCGTTCAATGCCATTTGTTTAATTAAACGTCTATATTGCTTCTTGAAAAAATTCTGAAAGCTCTCCTGTGGATCCAGCGTGGTCTCGGTCGTCATATTTAAATCTCCTAACCGTTCAAAACATCTGTTTCCCACTGTTTTACCTTGTTATTTAAAGTACGATAGAGAACCCTTTCTTCAGAGGTTAAATTTTGAAGAACGCTTTCTCCTGGATCTACTGCAGAAGCCATGCACAGAATTTTTCCGATTCGACAGGTAATAACATCTGTAGCCAGCTGTAAAGCCTTTTGAAAATCTGGCCCTCCTGAGTTTTTTGTATCTTTAAGGAAACGCCTTAGTTTTGGATAAAAGTCATCTTGCAGAGTTGATAATTTTCGAGTTGTTTGCATTGTCTCCTTGATTTGAATTTTTTGAAGTTCCATTATGTTGAGCGGTTCTTTCTCATTTATAATGCGGGCCATACCATTTCGGATTAATTCATCAGCAACCCATAGCTTAGTCTCAAACTCGACATTCTCTTCAACAGATTCAATTTCATCTCCGGCAATTTTCATTTTGTGGATTCTTTTCAAAGCCAACAATCTAACGGTTTTATGTTCGTATTTAAGGTCTGAAGTTCTAAAGATATTGGAATTCATAATTTCTCCTCAAAGCTACTGAGTAAGTCGCATTTTGAACTAATATATCTCCTATTTAACTGACTGCATGAGGTGGACTTTATCTCTTGTCGTATAATTTTTTAGCTAATTCACTATTCTTTTCTGTATACCTTTCATAAACAGCATGATCGCTGAAGCATTCTCTGCAGATGCAGAAGAGCGGTATGTCTCTAGTTTTACAATTAGCAGCAAATTTGCATTTGGAGCAGGGGAAAGCTTTGTTGCATAGAAAACAGGTCTGAAAAAAAGTTACTTCATCTCCCAATATCTCTGATAAAATGGACTTTATCTGCTCAATTCGATCCACTTCGCTAACATAGAAAACACTCAACTGCCGATTATAGCCAATGCCAATCTTCATAAGTTCTACGAATTTATCTTTGCCCATGAATGGAAGCTTAAATCCTTCCTTAGTAATTACTTTCAATCTCGCTTACGCACCCTCTTATTTCTAACAACCCGCTTTGTCACTATCTCTTTACCGGCTAAGTAGGCAATCATCCGCTCATCTAACTCAAGCCACGATGCAATTTCAGAAGCCATATCGGAGTTGTTCTTGAAGATCACATGCAGGAAAGGTAAGAAATCTTTAGCCGCTATCTTACGCGAAACATGACATTTGGCACAAATATGCGAGCATAAATTATTTCGAAGCTCCCTTTTAACGCGGGTTCTGCTGAGTATAAGAAACTTATCAGGTGGAAAACGGTAAGTTACAGGGGCATAGCGTCTCGTACGAACCGAAGCTACTCCAATAGTCATTTGCTCTAAAGCATACCCTAAAAGACCCCAATTTTGAGTTCGCTTTATCCTTCCAATGAAAATATCGGAACTCGACAATCGGTTATATGCGATTGCAACCTCCTCAGGATCTTTATACTGATAGGGTAAGTTGTCATGGATACTATGAAGTAGGGCATCATAATCCAAACTTGAAACCCTTTGAGCGCGCCTAGCATTGACAGGAGGTTCTGCAAGAAATATTGATTTTAATGTCTCAAATATGCCTATTTGCCTATCTCTGCCAAGTATTTTAAAATTGGCTATCTTAACATCTTTAGAAGTTTCACACCCAACTTGAAGGTCATTTATGGCGGACCTAACATCTCCTTGGCTGTTATAAGCTATATATATTCCAAAGCTTCGGGTTCTACAGTAATTCTCTCATACCCACAAATACGTTCCAAAAAAGCTATCAGAACAGGAGGACGAACGCCATAAAAACGGATCATTTGGCAATGTGCCTTAAGATCTCGGAGTTTTGGGCTAGAGGGGTCATTTGCTGTTAACACGACGGGTATCTTACTTTGCTCTATTATTTTGATTACAGCACCCACACCACCCTTATCCTCACGACCTTGAATGCCATCTACCTCATCGAGAAGGAGTAACGTTCCTTTTGAATCAGAAATAAAGCCGAAGAGGGAAACATTCGTAGAGGCGTGACCAGCAACCTTCACTACAGTCTCCTCAGTACGAGCATCACTTGCATTCATTTCGATAAGGTCATAGGAATAATCCAGGGAGACTGCCTTGACTAAAGTTGTTTTGCCAACCCCTGGGGGGCCGTAGAGCATAATGGGTTTTACGCCTAGTTTCCAGTTTTTGAGCCATTCGATAAACTGTATTTTAGCTTCCTCGTTACCTATGACTTCTGAGATGTTCTTAGGACGATATTTTTCAGTCCACATTAAGCCGTTTAGCATCTCTTCTTCTGCTACTCCCTTCAAGACTGAATTGTTGCAACTGAGCCAAAAAGGCGGAAAGTTGTATGTCCTCATTTGCGCCCTCTGTTAAGCGAAAATCATACTCGCCTAGCAGGTTTATTAGGATGAGCTGAGTCTCGACAGGGATGTTTAGATGAAAAATTTCACGATGCACCTGACGTATAATGTCTGTTCCTGAAAGCCCGTATGCAGTCATAAGCTCGTAAAGCATTTTTCTAGCCTCAATGAAGTCTCCGCTTAACGCCTTTTCTATCATATTTCGCATCTCTTTAGGATTCGCTTGTCCAACTATCTGTAAAACTGCCCTCTCAGTCACTACCTTGCTGAAAGCAGCTGTAGCCTGCAAGGTGTTAATTGATCTTCTCAAATCACCGCCACAATAATCTAGAATTGCTTTGATTCCGCTCTCCTGAAGGTCAACACATTCCTTGTTTGCTATCTTTTTGAGATGATTGATTATTTCCTCAGCTTTCAGAACTGAAAATCTAAAGATAGCACACCGGCTTTGAATCGGCTCGATTATTTTGCTTGAAAAATTACAGACCAATATGAATCTAGAGGTCCTCGAACTAGTCTCCATAATCCGACGTAAGGCTGTCTGAGCTTCACTTGTCATTTGATCACACTCATCCAGAATAATAATTCCAAAAGGAACATTCGCCAAAGTTCCTGTCATGTGACGAGAGAAGGTTTTAATCCTATCCCTAACCATTTGAATCCCCCTTTCGTCTGATGCATTAAGTTCAAGAGTGTAACTTTTCCAATTGGATCCAAGAAGTTGCTTTGCCATACATAGAGCTACTGAAGTTTTTCCGTTTCCAGGGGGTCCTGAAAACAATAGATGAGGCATAGCGGAAGGAGATTTTACAAATGCTTTCAGACTTTCCAAAACTTCTCGATGATCCACTACATCGTTTAGGGTTTTAGGCCGGTATTTCTCAACCCACATAACCGCAGTTTCTTCGCTCATAGCATATCCCGTGGTTTATTATTGATGGTGAAACTAACTAATACTTTTACCAAGGTTATTGATACTTTCAACATTAAAAAATATTTCAAAAGATAAGCAGCGACCTCTTTTTGCTCATCGATATTTTCTCAAGAGGATGAACCAAAGGTAAAAAAATAGTGGCTATATCAACTATTGACTCGTTAAGGGAGATATAAACGGGTAGATAGAGAAAAAAGAGAAGATAGTTCGAAGGGTTAGGTTACTAAAAAAGAGGTTCAGAGGTTCGGAATAAAGCGATCGCACTGTTTGTAAGACGACAACCCGCAATTACAACTATACCATTGATCGCAATCGATAGTCTTACAGATTTTTGACTCATTGATTTTGGATTTTAAAGATTGCATAGTTGCTCAGTGGTTTTTGTATCTCGGCACCCTATTTTGGCTTCATGAAAAAAAGAAAAAGATTAGGCTAATGCCTTTTCGTTCTTGG
>JBDRNN010000031.1:0-4209 GCA_043811145.1 Candidatus Bathyarchaeota archaeon | reverse complement strand
TTAAATTAACAGAGAACCAAAATAGTAGCCATTTTTTGTTGTTCATTTTTTCTTCTCCTCCCTTGTCTGTTCATAACTCCAGTCCATTAGCTCCACTACTGTAGTTTTGCTGGGAAGCATACCCCCCGTACAACGCATCATGTCGGTTACAAGAATATCAAGGTAATCATGCAATTGTATATGGAGCTGTCTGTGTTCCTCGTTGATCATGGTTGTAGTCATAATTATTTTTTCTTTAAAGAATTTACAAGTCTACGTTTAAACATAAGTGCGGTTTGTTTCGATATTTCTTTACGTGCTTCGGTTGATTTTATTACTTCTCCTTCTGCTTCCCTCTCAATATCCTCAACCATAGCGGATATGATAGATCCTGTCTGTGTGATATTTGCATTCAGGAAGTTTTGAAGCACGTGAGATAATCGCATTTCTGTTACCCATTCATCTGCGATAGCTTTTGCTTCTTCCAATAACGCAAGCTTTTTACTATCAACTTGTCTGGGTGTTTTTGTTTCTTGGAATTCTAGAGCTTTGTGTTTAGCTATTATTCTAGCACCATTGTTCTTTGTTACTTCAATTAAAGGACGTAACACTATTCCTTCTCGTTTTCGAGGTTCGATTATTCCACACTTTATTGCTTGTTCTGATGGCTTGTCTCGTATAGCATCTAAGACTTTAATATCAGTTTTACATTTTATATATGGTACAAAATCGAGACCGAGAGTTTTTGCGACACTTTCAGCTTTTGGTACATCGAGCCATAGATTATTGATGCATACTTCGAATACCACAAATTTGTTTTCTATTCCATATGTGTAGCTCATACCTTGACACTTTCCGCCGTAAGCTTCGCCATGGATAACAATTTTCGGATGTTCTAGCTCTTTGAACTTTGTTTGAAGGTATTCATGATTGAACAGTTTAATGAAAACTTTATGACTAGTACCACCTGCAAAGAAATGAAGTTTGTCATCTTTCCATGAAATGTGAGCCGAGGTACCGTGTATTTTTTCAGATGCATAGCATTCTTTAAACAAAAGGATGTCTTGGTTTTTATAGAGATTATCAATGTGCATGTAGGACACTGTTAGAGTTCTCCTCTTTTTCTCATTTTAGATACTTGCCGGGGAGTAATTTCTTTTCCCATCTTTTTTGATAACCGTTCAGCTATCTGAGCATTTGTTTCAAAGTTGACCTTACCGAAATTTTCTTTTTTCCTTTGTTCCTCTTTGGCTATTTGCTTTTCTAGGAAACTACAATTCTGTTTATATGCACAACCATTACAAATATCACCATTGGTTTTTTCAAAAATTCCTTTGAATATTGCAAATGGTGTTGTATTCGCTAATTCACATCCTGACTGTGGACGGATCATATTGACAAAAGAATCTCTTAGATTAAACATCACCTTCTCCCTCCTAACGGTTCCATAAGCTGAGATAATTTTTTAATGTGATCATTCCAGCCTTCGATGAGGCCTTGTCGGTGCCAGTACATAGCGGCACTTTCATAGCCATGAATAAATGCTATACGGGAAAGTTCTGGGAGTGGTTTTGAATCTCCTTCAATTTGTTTAAGCCTTTTCATCCACTCTTGTTTATAACGTTCTGTGTCAATCATAATTTCGTCCCCTTTACTTTGTAGGCACTTCTCTGCCGATTAACCATCCTCCGACTCTGACGATATCTACTTCTATTATTCCACTATCAGCTTTTACCGTTGGTGGGAATATTATAGGTTGTATAAAATTTAAAGATAGAGCTATGGCGATTATGGTGAGAATTACTTTTGTGTATAGATCGGGTTTCATGGTTCCTCCTTTTTGTAAAACTGAGGATTATATATCGGATTTGGATCTTGGATAGTAATCCAACCCCTACCATTACAGCCGTGGCAGATTTTTTTATGTGGTATTAGAATACCTTCTTGGATAAATCCTTTACCATTACATACAGGACATATTTCTGCATGTGACATTTTTTATACTCCCATCTTCTCAAGTGTTTGTTTAATTCGCATGAAGTTAATAGAATGTAGATTATTATTATTTCTTTTCATCAGTAACGATTTACAGAATACAATGAGTGAATCTATTTTTTGTTAATCTGGCTTCCCCATCCCCCTGCACCCATTCCAACATTCAACTAGCCTTTCTCCCCACACTTCTTCATTCTTCAAATAACAATTTATATAACAGACATTCCTATCTATAGCGCCTTTTGCATTGCGTGACACAATGATATTTGGCTCTAGAAATTCGGGCTCTTTTCTATGTACCTTGTTCATAGTTCCTCGTTCAATTTCCTCCCTCCCCCCTCCCCTCCTCCCCCCATCTTACCCCCTCCCATCCCCCTCCTTGTTCATCCACCCTTGTTCAGGGCTTCCAGTGCCTTGCGAATTTTTACTAGACCGTTGTTCACGATCCCCCAATCTGTAGCCATATTACCAACAAGTTCATCCATGAGCGTACTGGCTATTCCATTAGCCAGTTTTGCTGCCTCCACCACATCCCGCACCGCACTGGGATTGATTATCCCGGCACAGCCGTTTACGCATTCTATGATGCGGTGGGCGTTTTTTATTGTACCACTCCAGGTTGCAATGTATATTCCATCTGCATCATAGATGTCTTGTCCTCGTATCTCCCAAGGTTCTTTTGTGTATTGCATATTTTTCCCATCTATGTTATACTACAATTAAAGTTACTACAATTAAAGTTACTACAATTAATGTTACTACAAAAAAAGGGGGAAACCTATTTGGACATTAACTCATTCAAGAGAGTCCTAAGGTTCCCCCCTCACCAGGTTGGCCTACTTCGGTACCATCTGCTACTTCGGTAACAGTTTTAGGATAGTATAAGAAGTGCGTCCTTTATACTCTCTCTCAGAACATATAGCTTTGAGAGTGTCTCCTGCCTTGAGCTGTTTCATAGCTGGGACATGTTCCCGGAAGGCCATCACTGCTACTCCCTTCTCGTACTCAACGCCTTGGAGCTTGTAGGTCTTATTGATGATAACCCGAACGTATTCGTTACCATTCTTGTCAAGCTCAGTCGTGGTGCTCTGCACTTTAGAATTAATAACTACGTCAGCAGCCATGGCTACGGTAGCGAGTGAGATAATAGCAATGATACTCAGTATTGTAATAAATTTACGCATAGGTGGTTCACCTCCTTTCCTCGTTAGGATGGGTATTATAGGTAACCAATATGCTCTATACTGGGTACCTGGGTTCATTCACAGGACAGCAGGCGTAGATTCATAATCCTTGCCCGCTGTCCTGCGTATTACTAAAATGGTATATCGTCTTCAGGCACGTCTTCTGTTGGAGCCTCAACTTGAGCACCGTTATCTTCTTCTGACGCTGTCATCGTAGTTCCTTTCTTATCGAGGAACGAAATTTGATTTGCACGGATCTCTGTGACGTATCGCTTGATTCCGTCATCGCCTATCCAGTCACGGGTTTGAAGATTGCCGACCACGTTGATGTGGCTACTCTTAGCGAGGTACTTGCTGGCTATTTCCGCCAGATTTCTCCAGCATACAATCCTGAACCAGCTGGTGTATTCTTTATCCTTGTACTTGATGTTGTTAGCACCATCAAGGTTGCACACCGCTGATCCGCTCTGTGTGTACCTGAGGACTGGATCCTTGCCCAGCCTGACTTCTACTACTGCTAAGTTTATCATTGAGTTCACCTCCTTTCGTTAGAATTATGCTCATCGGTCATCTCCCTACATACAAAGCAGAGAGATGACCGTTCCTTCTGGTTGTATCCTACTCCCAGCTCATTTTTGCGTCTTTCATCCATTCATCTAAAAGTATGGATTCAAGATCGATCCATTGTCCATAATCAGCTGGGATAACTATTTCTTTTCTATCTGATAATTCCAAACAGATAAGGATCTGATCGGTTTTATCTATAATTCTTTTAACCGTGCCGAATGTTTTCTTCCCACCAGGTGAGATGTGAAGCATGCCCTGCGACAGTTTGAAGATCGGCGGCCGTTGCGGTTCCTCCTTGAATATGGATTTTGCTAAAGGAAGTTTCGTAGTAAATTTCCACCAACCATCTGGGTAGATCATTGGCCAGGTTGAAGGCCATGCCAGCGGGATGATGCATATTAAAAAGAAGAGTACGGGCAGAAATTTTTTCACGACTGTTTCTCCTTTTCTGGACAATGAACTCCGTCATTTTTTGTACAGTTTC